>JAQXMV010000083.1 GCA_029013165.1 Oscillospiraceae bacterium
GACCTGATGGGCAAAATTGTGAAGTGATCTGAATACATGACGGAGGGCGCGGCTTTGACCGCGCCCTGACTTTTTTAATAAAAATGAGTTTACGGCAATCACATGTATATCGTCTGATTTTCGATCATCTCTTGACAGCGTCATAAAGGAATCATAAAATGGATATATAAATTTTAGGGAGCTTGTTTATGAAGTACGGTAAAATAAAGGAAGCACGCTTTATCAGACGGTTGAACCGGTTTGTGGCTGAGGTTCGGCTCGGAGAGGAAAATATCCTCTGCCATGTGAAAAACACCGGCAGGTGTCGGGAACTTCTGACCGAGGGTGCGGTGGTTTATCTCGAGGACAGCGGCAATACGGCCAGAAAATATCGCTACTCTCTCGTTGCTGTGAAAAAAAGGGATAGACTGGTGAATATGGACTCTCAGGCGCCGAATAAGGCCGTCGGAGAGTGGCTGCTCGGCGGCGGTCTTTTCCCTGATGTCACTCTCGTGAAAGCGGAACAGACCTACGGTCATTCACGCTTTGACTTTGCCTGCGAGCACGGCGGAAAGAGAGCCTTCATTGAGGTCAAGGGTGTGACGCTTGAAAGGGACGGCGTCGTTCTTTTTCCCGACGCGCCCACCGAGAGGGGAACCAAACACATCCGGGAGCTGATCCGGTGCGCCGAGGAAGGTTATGAGGCCTATCTCGTTTTTGTCGTCCAGATGCGCGGTGTTTCTTATTTCCGGCCCAACGATGAAACCGATCCCGATTTTGCCGCGGCACTGAGGGAAGCGGCGGCCGGTTCCGTCAAGGTTATCGCCTTTGACTGTGAGGTGACACCCGATTCCATGGTGATCCGAGACAGTGTGCAAATTCAACTGAATTGATCCGTTTCGTGTGAAAAAATTGTGCAAAAATCGTTGCCAAGTTTACGGTTTTGTGATATCATAAACAGGGTATTCATTCGTATTGGAAAGGTTCTGCCGATGAAGAAATTTAGACTGTTTTTATTCGTAATTACGATTGTCATTCTGACTGTGAATTATATGATGCCGACAGGGGCGGCAGGAAATGCTGAAAGGTTCTGTGAGAATCGCTCGGGCGTCATGAGCATTTCTCATCGGGGGGACACATCCAAATATCCGTCGGGCAGTCTCAAGGCTGTTCTTGCGGCCTATGAACTGGGCGCCGACGCCGTGAGCGTGGCTGTGGCTGAGACGAAGGACGGCGTGCCGGTACTGTGCGAAAATAAGGCGCTGGACAATATTGGCAACGCGCCGGATAAAAATATTGCCGATATCAGCTATGCGCAGTTGCAGAATTACCGGCTCTATGACAAGCACGGCAATCTCAGTGATGAACCCTTTTCCTCCCTTGCCGAGCTGCTGGAGGCAACCGGAGACGATCAGCTGCTGGTGCTGGATACGGATTTTTCCGCCGCGGACAAGATCTATGATCTGCTGAAAGAACACGGCGCTCTGAAAAGAGTCGCCATACGCACAGAAGAGAAAAGCGACAGGCTCTGTGAGTGGATAGCATCAAAGCCGGAAAAGCCGCTGGTGATCGGTATTTACTCCGGCAATGTGATCTTCAGTGTCAAGTCGCATATCGCGGCCCTCTCCGCCGCCGGCATGCCTGCTGTCCAATATCAGAGTAAAAATTATTTCAATGTCATGTTCGGTGCTTATGCGGCTTCGGATTATTCCGCCGGCTCCATGGCAAGAGCTGTCGCTGCGGCCTATGATCCGGATCTCAGCGGACAGAGAAGCGACAGTGAAAGCGGCTGGGACGATCTGATTGATCGGGGCTTTTCCGTCATTGAAACCAATAATATCGGCGCCTTTGCCGAATATATCCGTCAGAGTGTGAGTATAGCCGACGAGGTTGCCTCACTTTCTGCCGAGGCCGGCAAGCTGGATTGGCAGCGGTATTCATCAGCCAGTGCCGGTCAACTCAAACAGGCGGTCAGCGATGCGGAAAGCGTCCTTGCAAAAGGCAATTATTCTCTTGACGCTCTGCAGAAGTGCCGTTCACAGCTGGTTTTTGCTGCAAAGAACCTGGCTTTTAAAAATACCGACGACACCGTGCGCGGAGCGCTTTCGGTGACGCCGGGCAAAATCGCCGCCGCCCTTATCGTGGGCGCAGTATTGCTGGCGGCGCAGATCTATGTACACAAAATGCAAAAGGAGAAAAACAGATGAAATGCATTTTTGATAATTCTTTCTAAAACAGGAGGCATAAAACAATGTCAGAAAACAAAAAGGAACTCTTGGAGTTCGCGTCCTCACCGGAAGAAGTCGGCGTATCTTCAAAGGAAGTGCAGGCATTCATCGATCAGTGCATGGAAGAAAACAAGGAGCTTCATTCAGTGCTGGTGCTCCGCCACGGAAAGGTTGCCTGTGAGGCTTACAGAGCGCCGTTCTCCGCCGAGTATAAGCACATGATGTATTCCGTCAGCAAGAGCTTCACCTCAACGGCCATCGGCTTTGCCGTCAGTGAGGGACTGCTCACCGTTGAAACCCGCTTCGTGGATATTTTCCCCGAGGCAAGAACGGAAAAGCACGACGAATATCTCGAGGAAATGACCATTGAGGATCTTCTTTCCATGAGAAGCGGAAAATCCGTCAGCTTTTTCTTTGATAAGACAAAGGACCGCTGGATGAAAGATATTCTGGAATCTCCCTGGGTTTCCGAGCCGGGAACGGAGTTCCTCTATATCAGTGAGAATATGTATCTGCTGTGCTGCTGTCTGCACAAGCTCACCGGCATGAGCGTCTTGGATTATTTAAGACCCAGGCTCTTTGAGCCCCTGGGCATTGAAAACGCTAACTGGGAGACCTGTCCGAGGGGTATCGAAGCCGGCGGCTGGGGCCTTACCCTTTCCACCAGAGATCTTGCCAAGTTTACTCTCTGCTATCAGCAGGGTGGCAAATTTGAAGGCAAGCAGATCATTCCCGCCGAGTGGGTGGAGACCGCAACGGCCTATCATGCCGATAACTCCGCAACCAGCGAGGACATGGATTCCGTGGTCGGTTACGGTTACTGCTTCTGGAGAAACGGCGGCTATGAAAAATCCTACCGCGCCGACGGTATGTTCTGTCAGTTCGGTATTGTATTTGAAGATCTCGACGCCTGTCTCATCATCACGGGCGGAGAAATCAATGAGCAGGAAATGCGTGATGTCATCTGGGAGCATTTCCCCAAGGCTTTCCTGGCCGAGGGCGAGCAGCCCGAGGAGACGGCGGTCGTTTCCATTCCCGCCTATGAGCCCCTCAAGCCGAAGCCCCGTTCACTGGCTCTCGAAAGCAGAATCGACGGCAAGAAAATGAAAATGAGAAAGCCCGTTATTCTGAATGTGGCAGGCTTCCCCAACAGTGTGATTCCTCTGCCGGCTCTTTTCATGAGCGCCGATAAGGCCGGAAACATCACAAATATTGTTTTTAACTTCAGAGAGAACGACATGCAGATGAGCTGGGCTGAGGGCGACGAAAACAACAGTATCGCCATCGGTCTTGACGGCGAGTATCGCTGGGACACCATTGTTCTGGGCAAGATGCCTTATAACACCTGCTCGAGCGCCTGCTGGAACACGGAAAATGAGCTGGAGATACATATTCGCTGCATTGAGGTTGTCGCGGAAAGAATACTCACTTTCAAATTCAACGGCGACAATGTGGTCATGAGACCCACCTCCAATCCGGGTACCATCGTTATGGCCGACAGTCTGAAAGACACCGTCAAGGATATCGTGAAACAGCCTGTTGTTCAGGCGGCATTGTCAAAGTCTCTGCCTCATCTGGTTTCTTTCATTGACGCGGTTCAGAGAGGTAAGATCGTTCTTGATAAATAATCATTGCGGCTTCGCCGCCGAAAACTGACAGGAGGAGAAAATATGTTCAAGGTGCTTTTTATCATTGCGGCAGCTCTTGAGCTGATTACCGTACCCGTTTTCCTGAAATATTACTGGCCTGACAGGTGCAAAAAATCGCTGATCATGAAAATGGTTTCGTCGGTGCTCTTTGTTTTGGCCGGATATTTCGCCATCAAGGCGTCGGGAAACAGCAGCGGATATGCCGACATGATCTTCTGGGGACTGGTCTTCGGATGTATCGGCGACTTTTTCCTGCATTCCCTCAAGGGCAAAATAGTGGATTTTGCCATAGGCTTAGTGGCTTTTCTGGCAGGTCATGTGTTTTATATCCTTGCCTTTATCAAGGCCACCAAAACCAGCTATCCCGCCCGGGGAACCTTTGCGTGGTACGAGATCCTTCTGGTGCTTTTAGGCATTGCCGGTATGATTGCATTCTCGGCCGTGAAAGGTCTTTTCAAAACGAAAGGCCCGATTATGGCAGGTGTGACCGTTTACACCGCCGTTCTCTTGACGATGCTCGTCAAGGCGCTGCGCTATGTGATCGGTGAGATCGCTTACGGCACCAATGACCACATGGTGATGGTATTCATCACCGTTGCCGTGGGCGCACTGCTGTTTTTCATGTCCGACACCAGCCTCGGCCTGATTCTCGGTACTGACAAGAAAACAAGAGGTCTGCGGATATTCAATATTCTGACCTATTATTCGGCACAGATTCTTCTTGCGGCCAGTATATTCTTTGTCAGCTCCCGAGAGCTTTACCCCCGTTGATGTCGAAAATACTTTCCTAAAAATGAATTGCCGGCAAAGGCTTTTGGCCTTGCCGGCAGTTTTTATGCAGTGACAGCTTTTCTGTTCAACGGATTATTTTCTCAAAGATTATTCTTGTGGCGGTGGGCAAATTCACTGGGGCTGATTCCGTATTCGCCGGTGAAAGCGCGGTAAAAGCCGGCATAATCGCCGAAGCCGGAATTGGCGGCGGCGGTGGTGGGCTTGACGCCGCCGGAAAGCATCTGTTTGGCATTGATCAGCCGCTTGAGGGTGATGTAGCGGTTGATGCTGGTGCCGACAATGTCATTGAAAACATGGGAGAGGTAGTATTTGCTGACGAAAAACTCTTCGGCGATGGAGGACAGGGAAATCTTTTCACTGTAGTGCTCATTGATATAAGAGACGGCGGCGGTGACGAGAGGGGAGGGCGGCCGGCTGTCGACGGTTCTTTTTCGGCTGAGAGTCATGCGGTTGAGCTCCACTAAAAAGCGAGTGAGAATGGCGGCGGCGGCGAGCTCACTGCCGTAAAGGTTTTCGCTTTTTTCACGCAGCAACTCGTCCAGCTTGCCGTGGACGAAGTTTTGCTGTGCACCGGTCAGGCGTAGCAGATTGGTATGGTCGGGACTGCTGCTGTCGAAACAGCGGCTGAGACTGGTGTCGTTGGTGCAAAGACGGGTCAGATAATGGCGGTTGATCCACAGCACGATACGCTCATAAGGGCTCTGATCCGGTCCGATTCTCGGCTGATGAAGCTCAAGGGGATTGATCAGCAGAATATCGCCGCTTTTCAGGTGAAAGCTCCTGCCCTCCACGCTGTATTCCACATTGCCGCTGATGAAAAAATAGACCTCGTAAAAGTCGTGCTGATGGACGGGCACGCCCTCAAATTTTGCGTCCCGGTAGTGGAAAATTTCAAAGTCGGCACGGCCCATGTTCTGCCGCGGATCAAATTTCTGCATATATTTCACCTCTGTGGATATCATACAGCAACAATAACAATCAGTCAAGCAATTTCAGCTATTTTTATTGTCAAAAGATTATGGTAAACTATCACCGTAATATATTGGGTTTCAGTGGGAATAATTCTTACTGATCATACCGGAAAAATCAGCAGGGAGTGTGAAAAAATGGCGGAATTTATGACGGAGGATTTTTTGCTGTCAACGCAGACGGCAAAAAGACTTTACCATGATTATGCCGAAAAAATGCCGATCATTGACTATCATTGCCATGTCAGTCCCCGGGAAATCTATGAGGACAGGCGTTTTGATAACATCACTGAGGTGTGGCTTGGCGGCGACCACTATAAATGGCGGCTTATGCGTTCAAACGGCGTAAAGGAAGAATATATCACCGGTGACGCCGACCCGAAAGAAAAGTTTCGTATGTTTGCCGCCGCCCTGGAAAAGGCCATCGGCAACCCCATGTACCACTGGTGTCATCTGGAGCTGAAACGGTATTTCGGCTATGACGGCATTCTCAGCGCCGACACGGCTGACGAGGTCTGGGAAAAGACCAAAGCCGTTCTGGCCGAAAAGGACATGACCGTGCGCGGCATCATCAAAAAAAGCGGCGTCCGGTTCATCGGCACCACAGATGATCCCACGGACACCCTCGAATGGCACCAAAAACTTGCCGCTGACAGCAGCTTTGACACGGTGGTGGCTCCGACTTTCCGCCCGGACAAGGCTTTTCAGCTTTCGTCTCCCGGCTACGCAGACTATATCGGAAAACTCAGCGACTGTTCGGGCATCCAAATCGACAGCGTAGCCTCTCTTAAAGCGGCTCTCGCAAACCGCATGGCTCATTTCGCCGCCTGCGGCTGCCGCGCCAGCGATCACGGTATCAACTATATCGTCTATGAGACAATGAGTGAGAGAGAATTGGATACGGTCTTGCAAAAGGCTCTTGCCGGTGAGGCGGTCAGCCAAAGGGAAATCGACGCCTTTCAGACGGAAATGCACCTTTTCTGCGCGGAAAAATACTGCGATCTCGGCTGGATCATGCAGATCCACTATAACTGCCTGAGAAACACCAACACAAAAATGTTCCGCCTGCTGGGCCCCGACACGGGCTATGACTGCATCGGGCCTTACAACGGCAGTCAGAGCCTTGCCAAACTACTGGACGAGATGAACAGCAGAGGCAAACTGCCGCGGCTGGTGCTTTACAGTCTCGATCCCGGGGAGAACGCTTTTCTCGACACGCTCATCGGTGCCTTTCAGGCCGAGGGCTATCCGGGAACCGTTCAGCACGGCAGTGCCTGGTGGTTCAATGACACGAAAAACGGCATGAGACAGCAGCTTATGAGCCTTGCTTCTCTCGGCCTTTTGGGCAACTTTATCGGTATGCTCACGGATTCACGCAGTTTCCTGAGCTATACCCGCCATGAATATTTCCGCCGCATTCTCTGCGGACTGCTGGGAGAATGGGTGGAAAACGGAGAATATCCCTCAGATATGAAGTCTCTGGGCAAAATCGTCGAGGATATTTCCTATAACAACGCAAAAAGATTTTTCTCTTTGGAGGTATAAAACCATGAAAATGTCATTCAGATGGTATGGCCACGATGATCCCGTGAGCCTTAAATATATCAGTCAGATCCCGAATATGCACTCGGTGGTTTCGGCGGTTTATGATGTGAAGCCCGGCATGGTGTGGCCCGAGGAAAGCCTGAAAAAAATGAAAGAGGAATGTGAGGAAAACGGTCTCGTTTTCGATGTGGTCGAGTCGGTTCCCGTTCCCGAGGATATCAAGCTCGGCTCTCCCAATGCTGATGAGCTCATCGAGGTTTACTGTGAAAATATCCGTCGCTGTGCCAAATACGGCGTCAAGTGTATTACCTATAATTTCATGCCGGTTTTCGACTGGACGAGAACCCAGCTTGACAAGGAGGCGCCCGATGGCTCCACAAGCCTTGTGATGTACTGGGAGCAGATGAGAGGACTGGATCCCCTGGTGGATGACATCGACCTGCCCGGCTGGGACGCCAGCTACAGCAAGGACGAGATCAAGGAGCTGTTCCGGAAATACGCCGAGATCGGCGAAGAGGGTCTGTGGAAAAACCTTGAGCGTTTCCTCAAAAAAGTCATTCCCGTGGCAGAGGAATGCGGCGTAAGAATGGCCATTCATCCCGACGATCCGCCATATCCGATTTTCGGCCTGCCAAGGATCATCACTAACGAGGAAAATCTTGACCGTTTCCTTGCCATTGTGGATTCTCCGGCCAACTCCCTGTGTCTTTGCACCGGTTCTCTTGGCTGTGCCAAGTTCAACGATATTCCTAAATTGGTGCGCAAATATTCCGCCATGGACAGAATCGCTTTCATGCACATCAGAAATGTGCTGGTGCTGGAGGACGGATCCTTTGAAGAAAGGGGACACCTTTCCAAGTGCGGCAGTATTGATATGTACGAGGTTGTCAGAGCACTGGTGGAGACAGGCTTTGATGGCTATGTCAGACCCGATCACGGCAGAATGATCTGGGGCGAAAAGGGTAGACCCGGCTATGGCCTTTATGACAGGGCAATGGGCGCGGCCTATATAAACGGATTATTTGAAGCCTGCGAAAAGGCTTATCAAAAAGGAGGCACAAACTGATGATGAAAAATGTTCTCAATACCGACTTGACCGGCAAGGTTGCCGTTGTGACAGGCGCCGGCGGTGTGCTTTGCTCCAATTTTGCCAAGACGCTGGCAAGAGCCGGCGCGAAGGTGGCCCTGCTGGATATCAATGAGCAGGCGGCGAAGATTTTTGCCGATGAGATCACCGCTGAGGGCGGTATCGCTAAGGCTTTTAAATGCAATGTCCTGGAAAAGGAAAGCTGTTACGCTGTGGCCGATGCCGTCAAGGCTCAGTTCGGTGACTGCGATATTCTTCTCAACGGTGCCGGCGGCAATAATCCCCGCGCCACGACCGACAAGGAATATTATTTCCCCGGTGATGTGGATGCTGACTGCAAGAGTTTTTTCGATCTGGAGGCAGAGGGCGTCGGTTTTGTCTTTGACCTCAATCTGCTGGGAACCCTTATCCCCACACAGGCCTTTGCCCGTCAGATGGTCGGCAGAGAGGGCTGCAATATCATCAATATTTCTTCCATGAACGCCTTTACGCCGCTGACGAAGATTCCGGCCTATTCCGGTGCCAAAGCTGCCGTTTCCAATTTCACCAAGTGGCTGGCGGTGCATTTCTCCAAGGAGGGAATTCGCGTCAACGCCATTGCACCGGGCTTTTTCTCCACCAAACAGAATGCCGCCCTGCTTTTCAATCCCGACGGCTCGCCGACGCCGAGAACCGGCAAGATCCTTGCCGCCACACCCATGGGTCGTTTCGGTGAAGCACAGGAGCTTGACGGAGCGTTGCTCTTCCTGCTCAATAATGACGCGGCAGGCTTTATCACCGGCGTGGTTCTTCCCGTGGACGGTGGCTTCTCTTCCTATTCGGGTGTCTAATATATTTTAAAGGAGATAATGAAAATGACCGATATGTTTAAAACGATTTATGAGCTGGGTATCATACCCGTTGTGGCCATCGACGACGCAGAGGATGCAGTACCTCTGGCAAAGGCTCTCAGAGACGGAGGACTTCCTGCCGCCGAGATCACTTTCCGCACCGCCGCCGCTGAGGAGGCCATCAGAAGAATTACCGCCGAGTGTCCCGATGTTCTCGTGGGCGCCGGAACGGTACTGACAAAGGAGCAGGCGGACAGAGCTGTTGCCGCCGGTGCCAAATTTATCGTTACCCCCGGCTTTAATCCGGAAATGATTGCCTATATCAAGAGTCTCGGAATTCCCATGATGCCCGGTGCGGCTACGCCCGGTGAAATGGAGCAGGCCATGAGCATGGGACTTAATAATATCAAGTTTTTCCCCGCTGAGGCCAATGGCGGCGTCAATAAGCTCAAGGCTCTGGCAGGTCCCTATCAGAGTGCCAAGTGGATGCCCACAGGCGGCGTCAATGCCAAAAACCTCAATGATTATCTCTCCTTTGACCGCATCATTGCCTGCGGCGGCACATGGATCGCCAAGAGTGCTGATATCGCCGCCAAGAAATGGGATGTCATCACCGAGAACTGCCGTCAGGCGGTCATGACCATGCTGGGCTTTAAGCTCGGAGGCATTGTCTTTTACGGCGACGAGGAGCAGGGCAAAAAGAACGCCAAGCTCATCTGTTCCCTTTTCGGCTTTGCCTACAGTGAGGATCAGTGCGGCATTCATGCCGGCGACATCGCTTTCTCTAAGGCTCACGGCGAAGCCAAGGGCTGTATCGTGATCGAAACTCTCAACGCCGACCGTGCCGCCGCCTATCTCAGAAGAAAGGGCGCCGAAATTGATCCTGATATCTGGTATGACAGCAAGGGTCATATCAGCTGCTTCGCCCTGAAAGATACGGTGGCAGGCTTTGAAATCTGCATAGAAAAAAAGTAACGCTGAAAAGAGGTAAATAAAAATGGCAAAAAGAATTGTAACATTCGGTGAAATCATGCTGCGCCTGGCTCCGGAGGGCTATCTGCGCTTCTTCCAGAATGACAGAATGCAGGCAACTTTCGGAGGCGGCGAGGCCAATGTGGCTGTCTCTCTTGCCAATTACGGCATGGACGCTTCCTTTGTCACCAAGCTCCCGTCTCACGCCATCGGTCAGGGCGCCGTCAATTCTCTGCGTGCACTGGGCGTCGACACGAAAGATATCGTCAGAGGCGGCGACAGAGTCGGCATCTACTTCCTGGAAAAGGGTGCGTCTCAGCGCGGCAGTGTCTGCATTTATGACCGGGCAAACTCCTCTATCCAACTGGCCTCCCGAGAGGACTTCGACTGGGATAAGATTTTTGAGGGTGCCGATTGGTTCCATTTCACGGGCATTACACCGGCTCTGGGTGAAAATCTCGTCGAGATCTGCCTTGACGCCTGTAAGGCCGCTAAGGCAAAGGGCGTAAAGATCTCCTGTGATCTGAACTACCGCGGCAAGCTCTGGACGAGAGAACAGGCGAGAGCCGCCATGACGAAGCTCTGTGAATATGTGGATGTCTGCATTTCCAATGAAGAGGACGCCAAGGATGTTTTCGGCATCGAGGCGGAAAACACTGATATTTACGGCGGTAAACTCAACAAAGAGGGCTATAAATCCGTAGCCAAGCAGCTCATGGATCGTTTCGGTTTTGAAAAGGTGGCCATCACCCTGCGCACTTCGATTTCCGCCAGCGACAATGACTGGGCGGCGATGCTCTATGACGGTGAAAATTACTGCTTCTCCAAGGAGTATCACCTGCATATCGTTGACCGCGTCGGCGGCGGCGACAGCTTCGGCGGCGGACTGATTTACTCCCTGCTCAGCGGCAAGGACACGCAGCAGGCTGTGGAATTTGCCGTTGCGGCCTCGGCTCTCAAGCACTCCGTTGAGGGTGACTATAACCGTGTGACCGTGGCAGAAGTGGAGAAGCTCGCCGGCGGCGACGCTTCGGGAAGAGTGCAGAGATAATCCGCAGACTTAATAGTATTTTTCATTCACCGCAGGCACTTTTGCCTGCGGTGAATTCAGCTTATCGAAAAATATTTTTTTCGATAAGCTAGAGACTGCCGAGAAATGATGGTCGATGCCGTTTTCTTCGAGCGATAGGTGTTAGGGTGCCACATATAAATTCTAAACCGCCCGAAAGAGCGAATTTCCGCGTCTTTTCGGCGCTTCGGACTGGAAAGACGCGCGTCTGTCGGCGTCCTCAGCATCCAAAAATACACCGAAAATTCGCCCTTTCGGGTCTAAGATTTTTTATCGGCGTATTTTTGTTCAGTCAAGGCAAAAGCGCAGTAAATCCTTTTTTGGATTTACGAGCATTTTAACGCAGAATGGGCGGAAATACGCCGAATAAAAAACGGATTAAGATTTATATGTGTCACCCTATGGTACTCCAAGCGAGAAAAAACGGCAAGCATAGAAACTTTCAGCTCCGTGGTTCGATACCATGGAGCTGAAATAAAAATAAGAATCGATATAAATTTTAGAACAAAATCTTTCTGTTTAGAGTTTCTATGCGCTCGGGCGCATTTATCGACAGTCTGATTCACCGCAGGCATTTTTGCCTGCGGTGATTTTTGCCTTTTTTGGTGGTTTTTTACAGGCAAACGCCCGGTTCAGATTATATTATATCCGCACATATATGAAGGAATATCACAAAAAACATGGCGAAAAAAGATTTGGTAAAAAAAAGATAAAACTTTATCGAATTTTCGCCGCAAGACAGTTGATATTTTTTCGGATTAATGGTATCATTCTATGGATAATGTGTGTTGGTGTTTTTGCTTTTATCCGGCCTTGAGCCGGCGAAAGCAAAGAACCTAAAATGTAAGAGATAAAGGAGAAAGCATTGACGGGAAGCGAACCACTCCAACATGGCAGATTCTCAAACCAAACAAAAAAGAAAGGATCATGAATGCATGAAGTACAGTTATTATCCGGGTTGTACCCTGAGAACCAAGGCTAAAAAGCTGGACGATTACGCAAGGGTATCTGCGAAAGCCCTGGGCTTTGAGCTGGAAGAGATCGAAAACTGGCAGTGCTGCGGCGGTGTTTATCCCCTCAGCAGTGATGAGATCGCCACCAAGCTCTCATCGGTACGCGCGCTCAATGAGGCCAAGTGCAAGGGTCAGGAGCTTGTTACTCTTTGCTCTGCCTGCTATCATGTCATCAAGAGAGTCAACGACGACATGAGAAATGTCGAGGACATCAGAACCAGAGCCAACAACTACATGAAGCTCGACGAGCCCTATATGGGTGAGACGCAGGTTCTTCATTTCCTTGAGGTTCTGCGCGACCGTATCGGCTTTGACGAGCTGAAAAAGAAAGTCGTCAATCCTCTCACGGGCAAGAAAATCGGCGCTTATTACGGCTGTCTGCTGCTTCGTCCCGGTGAGATTCTCGGCTTTGACAATCCGGAAAATCCGACCGTCATGGAAGACTTTATCCGCGCCATCGGCGCCGAGCCCGTCGTATATCCCTACCGCAACGAGTGCTGCGGCGGTTATATCTCCCTGAAAGCGAAGGATCTTGCGCAGAATATGTGCGACAAAATCATGGACAGCGCAAGCGGCTTCGGCGCAGATATGCTCATCACCGCCTGCCCCCTTTGCCAGTATAATCTGACAAACAATTCCAAAGCAACGGTTCCCGTTTACTATTTCACCGAGCTTCTGGCAGAAGCTCTCGGTGTGAAGCAGGAGGTGGACGCATAACCATGGAAAGCTCAAAGAAGAAACAGGCTGAAATGATCAAGGAGATCAGCGGTACCAATCCGCTTAAATGCATGAAGTGCGGCAAATGTTCCGCTTCCTGCCCGGCCTTTGAAAAAATGGACATCAAGCCCCATCAGTTTGTGTCCTATGTCATTAACGAAAACATCGAAGAGCTGGCAAAGTGCGAGTCCCTCTGGTACTGCCTTTCCTGCTTCGCCTGCGTTGAACGCTGTCCGAGAGATGTCAAGCCCGGAAAGATCGTCGATGCGGCAAGACAGCTCGTCATCAGACAAAAGGGTCAGAGTCATCTTCTGCCCGATGAGATCCCGGAGCTGATTGATCCGGAGCTGCCGCAGCAGCTTCTTGTCAGCGCATTCAGAAAGTTCAGGAGGTGAGACAATGCACGGTATAGGAGTTTTCGTCTGCCACTGCGGAAGCAATATTGCGGCCACGGTAGATGTTAAAAAAGTTGTGGAAATGGCTAAACTGGAGCCGGGCGTTGTCCACGCCGAGGAATACCAGTATATGTGCTCTGAGGCGGGCCAGGAAAGAATCGCCAAGGCCGTCAGAGAAAAGAATCTGAAAGGAATCGTCGTTTGCTCCTGTTCTCCCCGTATGCACGAGGCGACTTTCCGGAAATGTGCCGAAAAGGCCGGTATCAACCCCTATATGGTTGAGATCGCCAATATCCGTGAGCAGTGCTCATGGATTCATAAGGATATTCAGGAGGCTACCGAAAAGGCCGTTATCCTGGCAAGGGCGGCCATCGCCAAGGTGAACCTCAATACTTCTCTCGTGGCAGGGGAAAGCAGCGTTACCAAGCGTGCCCTCGTCATCGGCGGCGGTATTGCCGGTATCCAGACAGCGCTGGATATTGCCGACGCAGGATATGAGGTCGATATCGTGGAAAAGACACCGTCCATCGGCGGCAAGATGTCACAGCTTGATAAGACTTTCCCGACCCTCGACTGCTCGGCTTGTATTCTCACACCGAAAATGGTGGACGCGGCGGCTCACGAAAAGATCACGATTTATTCCTACAGCGAAGTGGAAAAGGTCTCCGGCTTTGTCGGTGATTTCACGGTGGATATCCGAAAAAAGGCAAGATATGTCAACATGGATAAGTGCACCGGCTGCGGCGCCTGCATGGAGAAATGCCCCAGCAAAAAGGCACTGAGCGAATTCAACTCAGGCCTTTGCAACAGAACGGCGATTTACACGCCCTTTGCTCAGGCAATCCCCAATGTTCCCGTCATTGACCCCGAACAGTGTCTCAAGCTCAAGTCCGGCAAGTGCGGCCTTTGTGAAAGAGTCTGTCAGGCAGGAGCCATTGACTATAAGCAGGAGGACGAGATCGTCACCAATAAATACGGCGCCATTGTGGTAGCTACGGGCTTTGAAGTGATCAAGCTCGATAATCTTCAGGAATATGCCTATTCCCAGAGCAAGGATGTCATCACTTCCCTCGAGCTGGAAAGAATCATGAACGCCGCCGGCCCCACCAAGGGTCATCTCGAGAGACTCAGCGACGGCAAGGCCCCGAAAAACATCGTCTTTATTCAGTGCGTCGGTTCCCGCTGTAGCGAAAATAAGGGCAAGCCCTATTGCTCGAAGATCTGCTGTATGTACACCGCAAAGCACGCTATGCTCATCCGAGATAAATATCCCGATGTCAATGTTACGGTCTTCTATATTGATGTCCGTACACCGGGAAAGAACTTCGATGAATTTTACAGAAGAGCCGTGGAAGAATACGGTGTCAACTATATCAAGGGTCAGGTCGGCAAGGTTACGCCGGAGCCAAACGGCAAGCTGACCGTTCACGGCGTCGATCTCCTTGACAATAAACAGGTCAAGGTCGAGGCGGATATGGTGGTTCTCGCAGCCGCCATCGAGCCCTCTCCCACTGTGAGAAATATTGCAACCATGCTCACGGCCAGCATTGATACCAATAACTTCCTAACGGAGGCTCACCCGAAGCTCCGTCCCGTGGAATCGCCCACAGCCGGTGTGTTCCTTTCGGGCGTTTGCCAGGGGCCCAAGGATATCCCCGAGACCGTATCTCAGGCCGGTGCCGCCGCCGTCAAGGTAATCGGACTGCTGGCTAAGGACAAGCTGCTGACCAACCCCTGCACCGCAAAGGCCGACGAGCTTCTGTGCAACGGCTGCAGCACCTGCGCCAATGTATGTCCTTACGGCGCCATATCCTATCAGGATAAGCTCATCAACGATCACGGCATCAAAAAGACACACCGCATTGCCGTTGTCAACAGCGCTCTGTGTCAGGGCTGCGGCGCTTGTACCGTTGCCTGTCCCTCCGGTGTTATGGATCTTCAGGGCTTCTCCAACAGACAGATTATTTCGGAGGTGGATGCGATATGTCGATAAATCAGGAATTCAAACCGAAAATTGTCGCTTTCTGCTGCAACTGGTGTTCCTATGCCGGTGCTGATCTTGCAGGCAGCAGCAGATTGGCTTATCCCGCCGATGTCAAAATCATCCGCGTTCCCTGTTCCTGCCGTGTGAACCCCATGTTCATTCTGCGCGCCTTTGAGAAAGGTGCCGACGGCGTTATTATCTGCGGCTGTCACCCCGGCGACTGCCATTACAGCACAGGCAATTACTATGCAAGAAGAAGAATGACACTGCTTTTCTCCATGCTCGAATATGTGGGCATCGAAAGAGGCAGAACCCGCGTCGAGTGGGTCAGTGCGGCCGAGGGCGTCAAGTTCTCTGCCACCATGAATGAGTTTGTGGAGACTGTCCGTGAGCTGGGACCGAATGTCAGATTGGGGGATTTGAGATGCAAGAACTGATTAAGCGCATGAAAGAGCTGCTGGAAAACGGAAGCGTTGACAGGGTTCTCGGCTGGAAAAAGGGCGACCTCTCCTATAATCCCGAGCCGGCATATTTCAACAGCGCCGAGGAGCTGGACGAGTTTATTTATGACGGCTTCTGCGGAGCCAATCTGAGCAAATATATGATCAAGGCCGCTAACCTTG
Source organism: Oscillospiraceae bacterium (assembly GCA_029013165.1). GTDB lineage: Bacteria > Bacillota > Clostridia > Oscillospirales > Acutalibacteraceae > UBA6857. The sequence continues at coordinate 15,852 of JAQXMV010000083.1, forward strand.
AGGGCAAAACCCTCGTTCTGCTCAAGCCCTGCGACACCTACAGCTTCAATCAGCTGCTCAAGGAGCACAGGGTCAACCGGGAAAAGACCTATATCATCGGTGTCGGCTGCAAAGGCAAGCTGGACATCGAAAAGGTCAAGAAAAGCGGCATCAAGGGTATCCGTTCCGTTTGCGGCGCCGAAATCGACGGGGACTGCACGGAACTGAAGTTTGACACCGTTTACGGTGAAAAGACCTTCCCTTACAAAAAAGCCATGCTGGAAAGATGCCATGTCTGCAAGGGCAAGGAGCACATGATCTATGATGAGCTGATGATTGACAGCGTCGACACCAAGGACGAGGATCGTTTTGCCGAGGTCGAGATCATCGAAAACCTCCCTGCCGATGAAAAATTTGAATACTTCCGCAAGGAACTGAGCAAGTGCATCCGCTGCAACGCCTGCCGTAATGTCTGTCCGGCCTGTTCCT
>JAQXMV010000084.1 GCA_029013165.1 Oscillospiraceae bacterium
AAGAAGCCGTCCTCATCGTCATCGAGGAGATCAATGGCCTTGACGGTCATTTCTTCAATAGTGGGGGTATCGGAATTGTCGGTCATGTACTTCAGATCATCGGCGTCAAACTGAGCAAAGGATCTGCTGCCGCTTTCAAGAGCCAGCATATCGGCTCTGCTGTCAATGTAAGTGAAACCGTGGCAAGCAGTGTTTTTGGAGTTGATGCTGTCGGTTGCACCGCCCCAGATCAGGTCAAGACCGGATCTGAGCTGATCGCAGCTTATGCCTTTCTCATTTTTTCTCGAAATGGTGTGAGCAGAAAAATCTGAGGGTGTAGCGCCGCTGGTCTTGTCTGTGGTGACCACGCCTGCGGCTTTTCCGTTGGCCTTGGCCAGCTCGCACAGGGTGATGGGCACTGCCGAATCATTGGGAATGGAAACGGCAAAGGCAAAGGGGAAAACCGCCACGGTGTTGCAGATCACGCGCATACCCGTTGCCAGGGCTGTGCCGCCGGCGGCGGAGTCCGTATAGGTCAGCAGGAAAGAATTGGTGTCGCTGTGACCTCTGACCGGCATGGTTTCCATGGTCAGATCCACATTTTTCTGCGCCTTGGTTGCGGCGATGGTGTTGTCGCCCATGCCGTCACCGATCATGAGGATAACATTTTTATACTTACCCTGGGTGTAATCCTCGCTGACGGGACTGTAAGCGCCGATCATAGCATAAAGGGACATTATCAGTGCAATGCTGACGGCAAGAATTTTTTTGAAAACAATCATGATACTTTTCTCCTTTTTTTATGTGATGATTTATTTACCAATGCTTTTCTCCGCAGGAGCAAAGCTTTTTGGACGGGGCAAAGATGCGGTAAAACAGGCAACGGAACCACCAGGAAAATTTGGCGGTACTGCCGGTTTTGTGGCAGTCACAGTGGCAGATTTCCTCTTTGGCCTGACCCAGACGCTGTGCGGAAAGCCAGGTGATCATGGTGGAGCTTTCGTTGATTTCCACCGTTCTGCCTTTGGCGTCGGTGGTTTTCATGCCGCTGTCTGAGGGCTGTCCCAGCATATCGGCGGCAACGGCTCTGTGGACGAAATGATTGCCGGTGTCATAGTAGGGATATTTGTTGAAGATTGTCGCCCGGCAGAAAGAGGGAATATTGGTGGTGTTTCTCAGCTTGGTCCAGAAGGGCTGGGCAAAGGAAACATAAGAGGCGGTGGTGTCGTTCTTGCAGGTAACCAGCCAGACCGGTGTGTCCCTGAGGGCATTGACCTGATCCTGTGAGACGGTGTCAAAGGGAGCCATGACGATCAGCGCTGCGAAGAAATTCGGATATTTGGAAGCCACGCTGATGACGCCGGCACCGCCCATGCTCCAGCCGCCGAGATAAATCCGCTGGGTGTCAATGTTTTTCGCGTTGGCGGCAATGAAGCTGTCGATGAGATTTTTCAGTTTGCCGTGGTAGGTGCTCTGGGACCAGTTGTTGGTGTCGGAACCGGGTGTTCTCGGCATGAGGATAAAGGCACCTGCCGTTTCTGCGAAGCGGGCCTGAAATTCCGAGGAGGACCAGTTGTAAAACTCCGAGGAAAGGAGCTGCTCGCCTTCATAGGAACCGCTGGTTTTTCCGTGCAGAAGCACGACCAGAGGATACTTCACCGTGTCCTCATCGGAGGTAACAGGGGAGTAGTAACGGTAATCAAGACCGTAGTCAGCGCCGCCTTTCCATTGGGCCACCAGAGAGTCCTTGCCCTGTGTGATGCTGACCCCGGCGGCACAGGCTCCCGTGGCCGCGCCGATCACCGAAAATAGAATGAGTATGCAGAGAAGAATGGATAGTGTCTTTTTCATAATGTTCATATCTCCGTTCAAAATATAGTTAATATAATGATGTTACTATTCTTTTAACGGCGTGTCAATAGTAAAAAGAAAATTTCGTCACTTTCCCTAACTGAACAAGGGTGTTTTTTAAACATATTGACCTTGGAATCCGAGCCGCTTTTTTCTGCGACCTCTTCCTTGCAAGTTTTCGGCAAATATGCTATGATAGATGGCAATGAATATAAAGAGGAAACAAATCCATGAGTATCAGAAACAACTACCGACACACTTTTTTTGCCTCCTATGCAGGCTATTTCGTTCAGGCGATCATCAATAATTTTATCCCTCTGCTGTTTTTGACTTTCCAGAATAGCTTCGGTTTGAGCTACGACCGCATCTCTCTGTTGATCGTGGTGAATTTCGGCGTTCAGCTTTGCGTGGATCTGCTCAGTGCAGGCTTTATTGATAAAATCGGCTATCGGGTCAGCGCCGTGGCGGCTCATGCTCTCGCCGCCGCCGGACTGATCGGCCTGGGTGTACTGCCCTTTGTGCTTTCGCCCTATGTGGGCATCATCATTTCCATCATCATCTATGCCACGGGCAGCGGACTGATTGAGGTGATCATCAGCCCGCTGGTGGAGGCCTGCCCCGGTGAGAAAAAATCGGCCGCTATGAGTCTGCTTCATTCTTTCTACTGCTGGGGGCAGATGTGCGTGGTGCTTTTTTCCACGGCGTTTTTTGTCTGCTTCGGTACGGAAAAGTGGCCTTGGCTTGCCGGTCTGTGGGCGGCGGTGCCGCTGATCAACGGCATCTATTTTTGCCTGGTTCCCATTCCGCCTGTTCTCGGTGAGGGCGGAAACAGTATGGGTATTCGTGGCCTTGCGAAAAACAAACTCTTCTATGTTTTTGCCGTGATCATGCTCTGCTCCGGCGCGTCGGAGATCGCCATGAGCCAGTGGGCGTCAGCCTTTGCCGAGTCCGGCCTGGGTGTGAGCAAGACTGTGGGCGATCTGCTGGGACCTTGTCTTTTCGCCGCTCTGATGGGAACGGCCCGTGTGCTTTATGCCAAAATGGCGGACCGGTTCCCTCTGAGCAAGGTGATGACTGCCAGTGCGGCCCTTTGCATTGTCAGTTATCTCGTGGCCGGACTTTCTCCCTTGCCTTTGGTGTCACTTCTGGCCTGCGCTGTCTGCGGCTTCTCGGTGGGCGTGATGTGGCCGGGTACTTTCAGCCTTGCCGCTGCGCGGCTTCCTGCCGGAGGCACGGCTATGTTTGCTCTGCTGGCACTTTTCGGTGATATGGGCTGCTCTTTGGGCCCGGCTCTCGTGGGTAGAGCCGCCACGGTTTTCGGCGGCAGTCTCGGCAAGGGTTTGCTGACGGCCATCGTCTTTCCCGTTTTGCTCGTGCTCTGCATTGGGGCAGAGAGGAAGATCAAATCCAAATAATTGGGGAATTTCCTGAGGAAACCTCTATGGGAAAAATCCGGTGCTTCTTGAAAGAAACCTTTCAAGAAACACCGGATCTCTTTTGCTTTCACTTTTCTGATTCGGTTGTCTCGACTTCCTGCTCCGGCATGATAAATCCGGCTTCCAACCAGCCGTAAACATCATACTCCGGCACATAGACATAGACCCAGTCTTCCTCTGCACAGCAGCCGCCGATGAGCTGCAGACGGCAGGCATAGGGCAAAAGCCTGACCTGTGCATAATCCTCATCGGGTCCTTTTCTCAGGGCAAGACCTCTTGTGGCAGAAAGATAGCATACCGTAGGCTTATAGGAAATGTCGGGGGCAACGGTGCCGGTGTTTTCACTGAATTCTCCCTGCCGCGTGGTGGAAACACTTTCGGTTGTCGTCTCCTCCCGGTTGGCTATTCTTCCGGAAAGAACCGGTGTGAGATTGAAATACTGTGCCGCCGCAAAAAGCGCGATCACAAGGATCAGAAGCACACTGAGCACGATCACAGCAGCGCCGTTTTTGCGCTGCTTTTTTCCTGACGGTGGGCAGATATCGTCGGCGTAAACATAGACAGGCTCACTGCGGAATATCTCAGGTTTTTCGTTTTCCCTTGATTTCGGGAGATCGTTTTTTGCGGGCTTGTCCTTTTCTTTGGCTTCCTTTGTCTGCACTTCCTGAAATTTGCACGGTACTCCGCAGTGGGGACAGAAGTCTTCACTGCCTTCAAGAGGATGGTTGCAATTTCGGCAAAGCATAGAACAGTCTCCTTTTCGTCATGAGTATTTTGCCGGCTTATTTTATCACCGAAAATCTGCAAAAGCTGTCGATGTCAGGAGGTTTTTTTATTTTTCACGGCAAAAGAAGAACGGCTCTTTCGTTAAAACGAAAAAGCCGCAGAAATGAATCGTATGTAGTTGTCTGGATTTATGCGCGGCCTGCTCGGGCAACGGTCTTCTGGAAGAGCTTATTGATGCCGCATTTCCACACAAGGATCATGGCAACAACGGCGCCGACAACGGCCTGCAGAATCTGATAAGGCAGCTTCATCAGTGCATATTCCGGCGTGCTGTAAATGAAAGCTCTGCCCAGAGAATAGCCCACAACCATGATTACAGCGCCTACGGCAACGCCGATACCGGAAGCTAGAACGGGACGCTTTTTGAGAATGTGGTGTGCCAGCAGGGAGATGACAACGGCCTGAAGACCGTGGGTGACAAGGGAAACGAACATCGGGGTGGGATAGAAGAAAAAGTCACCCAGGAAAGCACCGACACCGCCGACGATAAAAGCCGCAACGGGGTCAAGGAGAATGGCGGCTGTGCAAATGACGATGTCATTGAGATAAAGATGACCGCCGGGTACGGGAACACCAAAGGAGCTCAGTGCCACATTCATTGCCATGAATATAGCCGTCAGACATAGCCACAGGGTGGTTTGCTTGAAATTTCGGTTTTGCTTTTCAGCCATAAGAATTACCTCTTTTCTGTTTTTCGATATATTACAGGAAATCTGATTATAATAAAATAGCCAGTGCTGGGATTTTTTAAATAACCAGATGACAAGAGAGGGGAAAAGAGTGTAAAACGAAGTGAACTCTTACCGGAAAGCACAGATGGCTTCGTGATGGTGAGGTTTG
>JAQXMV010000085.1 GCA_029013165.1 Oscillospiraceae bacterium
GGCTTCACCATGGAAATCGGCAAAGGGGAAAATCCGCTGCCTGTCAGTGAGCTTTATGAGATCTCTGCGCGGATTGAGGAGGCGTTATTGCTTTTCGCGCTGATGTGAGGTTTTGTACCTGATTTCATCTGACTTTGCACTTTAAAACGGCGCCGTCTATACAGTGCCGTTTTTTCTATGTTGACACGGCTTGCCGTATCCGAAATAAACCCTATCGTAATCACAACTAAAAACCAAACCGCCACCGTCCCTAACTCCCCTCATATCTATCTTCTCTCACCTTACAACAAACGCCAACTAAGGCGTGGGTCGGCGTCCGACCCGGGGACCCGCGCCACCGAAAAAACAGTGGTGCAAATATGGCACAGCGTAAAACACCCGACTGTCGGCAGACCGCGCAGAGCGACTGTGATTTTTGCCGATAAGAGTTTCCATTTCACTTAGCGCGACACACCTAAATGAGACAAACAAAAGCCTCTGCACCAACTGCACTTCGGCAAAAACACTCGGAGCGATTGACAAGCGCAAAAGCGCGTTTTGCTTCCTTTGTCGCGCAGGACAAAGGAAGAGCCGCCGCGGCTTGAGCGGTGAAACCTGAAAGATTGCTAATCTACAAAGACCAGAAGATAAATCTTTATGTTTCCAGCAAAAAAGTTACCGCCCCGCTATCAGTTAGGCACAAAAAAAACGGCGCTGTCTGCGCAGCGCCACCGTGCCGGTCAAGTCCGTCTTTTATAATTTATATTTCTGCCCTTTCCACCGGGAAACCCCCGGCGAGGGTTTCCCACGGTTCCATAAAAAATGCCTCGCATTTTTATGGAACCTCCCTTCCTGCGCTTGATGGAGTATTTTTCTACCGTTGGCGCAGTTATTCATTTTAAAGTTAAGGTGTTTCGCTGTCTGCGACAAGGGGCTCTGCCCCCTTGACCCCTGCAAGCCTTTGAAAAGGCTTGAGCGAAACTTTTATTATTCTTTCTTCATCCCGGCTCACAAAGCTATGGGCAGAGACTGCGTAAAGTCTCTGCCCATCTTATTTTGATCAGAAGCCGAAATAATTTTCAAAGAAATCTTCAAAATTATCGGCACCGCCATAATAGTAGCCGTCCTGATACTGCTGCTGAGTCGTTGTCTCTTCTTCCTGGGTGCTGCTGCCCTTATCTTCCACAAGGGTGATCGTCACATCAAAAGTCGTGGTCTTATAGCTTCTCTGCTCGATCCTGCACAGGGTCAGCGTCAACTGATCGCCCACAGCACCCGTGTCGATCAGATCCAAAAGAACGCTGGAATCGTCCATATCCTTACCGTTGACACCGATGATCAGGTCGCCCACCTGAGCCTTCGTTCCGGCCAGAGAGCTATCCTTGGAAATACCCGCAATGACCAGTGAGCCCTTGGGCAGATCCTTGATGGAAACGACCATACTATAAAGCTGATAAGCGCTGACCGGAGCATACTCGATGCCCAGCTTCGGTCTGTTGGGTACATATTTATACTGAATCAAAGCGTCCACAACCGGTTTAGCAATAGAAGTGGGAACTGCAAAGCCCATGCCCTCATAATCGGTGCTGGCAATCTTGGAGGAGTTGATGCCGACAATCTGTCCCGCTGTATTGACGAGAGCACCGCCGGAGTTACCGGGGTTAATAGCGGCGTTATGCTGAATACAGGTCATGGTGTAGGTTGCGCTGACACTGCGGTCAATAGCCGAAACGATACCGTTGGTGATAGAGCCGAAATATTCCGAACCGCCGGGATTACCGATGGCATAGATCGGTTCACCGACTTTCAGAGAGGAGGAATCACCGATCTCCGCCAAAGGCAGATCCTTGGCCTTGATCTTCAGCACACCGATGTCCGTTCTCGTGTCTGCGGCAATATATTCGGCCTCATAGCTGTCACCGTCAAGAGTCAGCACACCGTAGGTATAGCCCTTGCCCTCAATCACATGAGCGCAGGTGACAACATAGGTATATTCACCGGTGCTGTCCTTGGCCCAGAGGACGCCTGAGCCCTCGCCTGCCAACTGCCCGCTTTGGTAGACCATAACGCCCACAACCACAGGTCTGACTTTCTCGGCGACCCAAATGGAATTGACGCTGTCTGACTGCGCGGTCTGTGTGGTGGAGACGACATTATTCAGCGACGGTGCTTCCCCCGTTGTGGTCACGGCAGAGCCGGCCGTTGTCGCCTTGTTCACATCACTCTTTTCCGGCATGAGGGTCTTGACCACAAAGGCCACTGCTACAAGCAGGCAGATAACCAGGGCTGCGATGACAATCTTGCCGCCCTTTCCGCTTTTCTCCGGCTGTGGCTGCGGCTGCTGAGGCTGGGTGAAAACCGGCGGCTGAGGGAACTCATAGGGCTGCTGGGGATTCTGATTCATCGGCGGCTGATAAGGCGGCTGAAACGGTGCGGCCGGCTGATCTTTCGGCGGCGCATAAGGATTAAAGGGTTCCTGCGCCTTGACTTCTTCAAAGGCGGCCTGTGTTTCCAGCGGATCCGTATTGTTCTCGGCATAGCCTCGGCCGACGATAGGCGGCATTTCGCCGCCGTCAGCGGCATCATTTCCACCGGAAAAGCTGTAAACATCCCGGGGATCCGGCGAACCGGCGTTCAGCGGCTCCTGTGCGGGATTTTCATCTTTTTGATCCATGGGATCGGTGAAACTGTTATCATTCATGGTTGGTGCTCCTTCCTGTTTCTGGAGAAATCTTTAGTTTATAGGGATAGATTAAACCGAAAAATTAAAAGAAAGTTTAAATTGTGCTTAAATCAAAGTTTAAATTTGATTTTTTGTTTATTTATGAGGAATCACAAAGGAAAACTCTGTGTACTCTCCCTGCTTGCTGTCGGCCGTGATTTCGCCGTCGTGCATATTGACAATGGTCTTGACGATATAAAGCCCCAGACCGACGCCGTTGGTATCAAAACTGCGGGACTTATCCACCTTATAGAATCGCTCAAAGATACGCGCCAACTCCTCCTGGGAAATACCGGCGCCGGAATTTCTGATGGCGACCTTTGTGTTTTCCTCGTTGCAGGAGGCAAAAATGGTAATTTTGCCGTTTTCCGGCGTAAACTTAACGGCATTGTCCAGCAGATTATAGATGACCTGCTGAATCAAATCCCGGTCTGCCTCAATCATAACCTCGTTCATATTTTCAAAGCCGAGGATCTCTATATTCTTTTCACTGATCTTTTTCTCAAAAGACAGCAGCGTTTCAAAGATCTGCTTGCTGACATCATACTGTATCGGAGAAAGCTGAACTTCTCCCGACTCGATCTTAGAAAGATTCAGCATAGAAACCACCATTCGCGAAAGGCGCTTGACTTCACTGGAGACCACGGTGAGATATTTTTTCTCCTCCTGCGGCGCAATGGTTCCGTCGAGAATGCCGTCGACAAAGCCGCCGATGGTGGTCATGGGCG
>JAQXMV010000086.1 GCA_029013165.1 Oscillospiraceae bacterium
CGGTTATTTTATCACAATGATCGGCGGCTTGTCTATATTTAGCTTTCGGAATCGGTTATTTTCGGACGAAAGGTTGTAACTTTCCGGCGTTTATGCTACAATATAGCCGACAACAGAAGAGGAGAAAGAAAATGATCAAGAAAAAGCTGACAAGAAAAGAACTGGAATATTTCGCAAGGATGGCGGCGGAAAGTTATGCGGAGGATCCCGTTCATTCCTATGCCACAAAGTCCGAAAAGCTCAGGAAAAAATTCCTTTACCATTTTATGATTGAAAGACTGTCTTCCTCAAACGGTAAGGACCGGATTTATGCTGACGATGATAACCGCGGAATCTGCATCTGGCGCGAAGCCAAAAACGAATACACGGCGCTGGAATTTCTGATGTGCCCCAACTGGGTGTTTTTGGTGGTTTATCTGGTTTCCACGGCCAGAACCCTTGTCGCCTACAGTCATCTTGATGTCAAGGTTTTCCCGGAAAATACACTGCTCATTTCTCCGGTGTTTGTCGATAAGGCCCATCAGGGCAAGGGCATTGCCACTTCGCTGATCCGTCAGGGCATCGAGGATCTTGTTCCTCAGGGTTATCAGTTAGGTCTGGAAGCGCAGAATCCCGATAATGTTGCCTTTTATGAAAAGCTGGGCTTTAAGACCATCAGGCACGACTTTTGGAAGCGGGAAAACATTCACAACTACTATATGATCTATTCTCCTGATGAGAATTGAATTAGATCTGAAAGCAAACAGTAAAAAAGAATCTCCTATGGTTATGCAGATAAACCACAGGAGATTTTTGTTTTCGTTTTCAGTCCGATCCCATAGAAAAAATCAGTTGCCGAAGCGGAACTTTTCCCGGATCTCAGCGGCTCTGCCGCAGGTCATTCTGCCCTCGGGACACACACCATCGGCATAACAGCTTGGGCCGAAGTGAGAAAAAATACCCGGTGAAAGCTCTCTGAGCTTAAAAAGCAGATCATTGGCGTAGTTCTGAATCTCCCACTGAGCTCTGGTGCAGGAGCGCAGACGGAAAAACAGCCGCAGCTCACGGGCATTCATGGTGGTGACAAAGTCCAGGGTGTTTCCGCTGAGCACACAGTAAATCAGCACACTGTCGCCGTACCCGCAGTCCTTCAGTTCACCATAAAGCTCTCTCATTTGGGCAAAAGCGCGGTGGTATATGGCCAGGGCTTCGCCGTCGGCCTTTACGGTTTCCGGGACGATATATTTCTCTCGGCTTGCCGTCATCAGGTCGGGAATGCAGATGCTCTGCATTCTGTGGCGGGCAAAATGGGTCAGACAGGCCAGGGAGACATCGTTGAAACGCACGGTGCAGGTATAGCTTTCGAGCGCTCGCGGTCTGGAGCAGGCGCACAGGGAAGTCATGATTTTTTGGATATTGTCCTCGTTTTCGAGTATGCTTTCAATTTCAGCAGGGGCGTAATTGTATTTTTCGATCAGTGCGGCTCTTGCCACATTCTTTTCACCGTCAGGGGTATGGGAGAGAATCTGACACAGACCGTCGCTTTCCCGGCTGGTTGCCGGCTGTTTCCATTCCAGCACCGGCGCAAAATCGTCCGTGTATCTGCTTGCCTTTGTCTCAAAGTCAACAAAGAGTCCCGGGGCGTATTGTTTGCATTGGTCGAGGAGCGACAGGCCGATTTCATAAATCTCCCGGATTTTTTTTCCGCGGCCGTAAAGCATAGCCGTGAGCACATTGATTAATTCTCTGCCGTTCAGAGAACAATAGAAATTGGAGTAAAAACAATAGGGCAGGACAAATCGGGCGTCCTCTTTGGGAATACCTCTTTCGGTCAGAGCGCAGTAAGCGCCGAAAAGCGCCTCCATAACCCGTTGATACTTCTCTTTGTTTTCGCCGTCAAGCTCCTCGGGAACAAAGTAACCGCTGGTGCTGAAATCCACATAACGGCGGGATTTCACCGTAAAGCTGGCCAGTCTGAATTCGATCATGAACTGCTCCACGGCCACCGAAACATTCTCAAAGGCGAGGTTGAAGAAAATGTGCTCCACCGTCGATGTGTGGCCGGATTTGGTGACCTTGCCGATCAGAGCAGTGTTTTTTTGCGCGTCATGGGATCTCTCAAATATTTCAAGCGCTGTTCCGCTTTGGGTGGATATCCTGCCCGAGGCCGCACAAACCTCCTGGTTGCAGTCGGAGACGCCAATCACATAAGCTCCGTGTTTCGACATTAGCCGCACTTCCCTTCGTCTTAACTATTTCATTATGAATGGATCTCTTTCATTGTAATGGAAACGACTGTATTTGTCAATGATTTCAGAATATTTCGTCCCGGAACCGCCGGAAAGAGTGACGAAAAAGTAATAAATTTTTAAGCGAAAATTATTGATAAATTTGTAGGATATGATATAATGAACTGAAAATAGATAATGGGGGCAGTATGGTATGATTAAGCGAAGCGAAGAAATGAAAATCACGCTGAGAGAAAGCATGAGAGGCGGCGACGGTACCGTCAGGATCACCGATATTCTCAATCAGGACGAATATCAGGGCAAGGCAAGGCTGCTGGGCGTCATTACCCTGGAGCCGGGAACTTCCATAGGCGAACATATCCATGAAAATGAGGAAGAGGTGTTCTATATCATCGAGGGCACCGCGACTTATAACGACAACGGAAAAACAGAAATCCTCCATGCAGGGGACAGTTGTGTCTGTCTCGGCGGTCAGCGTCACAGCGTGGCCAACCGAGAAAAGGATACGGTTCTTCGGCTTTTTGCCGCCATATTGACATATTGAGGCGATCGTAAGAAAGGATCATGTGCGCTTTTGCGCAGAGACGAGTGATAACCATGGGTAAAATTATTGTCATTGAGGGACTGGACGCCAGCGGAAAAGCCACTCAGGCGCGGCAGCTTGAACAGTATCTCAATGGTAAAGGAAAAGTAACATACACACTGGATCTGCCATATTACAGCGATCCCTCCAGTACGCTGGTGAAAATGTATCTGGCAGGCGAAATGGGCGAGAAACCCGAGGATGTCAATGCCTACGCGGCGTCCACCTTTTATGCTGTCGACCGATACGCCAGCTTTAAAAAGCACTGGGAAAAAGAATATAACAGTGATAAAATTCTGGTGGCAAACCGATACACAACCTCAAACGCGTCACATCAGATGACTAAGCTCCCCAAAGAAAAATGGGACGAATATCTGCAGTGGCTCTTTGATTTTGAATATAACCTGATGGGCATACCGAAGCCGGATTGTGTCATTTATTTGGATATGCCTGTGGAAATATCCCAAAGACTGCTGATGAAGCGCTACCAGGGAGACAGTGAAAAGAAAGATCTCCATGAGAAAGATACGGCCTATCTTTATCACTGCCGCGAAGCGGCGCTTTATGCCGCCGAAAAGCTCGGCTGGCATATCATCAGCTGCGGCAGAGACGGCGAGCCGATCGGCGTCGATGAAATATCCGGCGAAATTGGTCGCTTCGTTGAAAGGACGGTTCTTTCCGATGATTGATTTCCATCCTGTGGAGACAGGAGACAAGCAGTGGATCGACAGCCTGCTCCAAAGCGAGAGTCGGTTCGGCTGTGAATATACTTTCGGCAATATCTATTCCTACAGCGCCGTGATGGAGGTACAGGTGGCAGAGATCTGCGGCTGTCTTGCCGTTCGCTATTTTATCGACGGCCTGACGGCATACTGCTATCCCATTGGCGGCGGAAACAGAGAAAAGGCCCTCGAGGAAATTCTTCGGGATGGTTCCTCCCGGGAGAGTGAGTTTGTTCTTTTTGCTCTCACGGCGGAAAACGTTGAGGAGATCAGCCGCCTTTATCCCGATGCCTTTGAGGTGGAGGCTCTGCGACAGGATTATGAATATATCTATCTCAGTGAGGATCTCATCGAGCTCAAAGGCAGGAAGTATCAACCCAAAAGAAACCATATTTCTTTTTTCTGCCGCAATACCCGATGGCAGTATGAAAAGATTGACCGCCATAATATCGACGAATGTCTGGCCATGAGCAGACAGTGGCTGGAAAAGAGTGCCGAGGAATACCGCGAAGAGCTCCAAGAGGAATACCGGATCATTGAGCTTTTCTTTGCGCATTATGAGGATCTCGGTCTGGTCGGCGGCCTGCTTCGCTGTGACGGCGAAGTTATCGCCTACACCTTCGGCGAAAAAATGACCGAGGATATGTTCTGCGTTCATGTGGAAAAGGCTTACGCCGATATTCGCGGCGCCTATGCCATGATTAACCGACAGTTCGTTCTGAATGAGCTGTCTGATTATAAATACATCAACCGCGAGGATGACACGGGAGCACCCAATCTCCGAAAAGCAAAGCTGTCCTATCATCCGGCGATACTTTACGAAAAATATGAAGCGAGGCCGAAAAAATGCTGATTCAGTCGGACAGAAGCTATGTGGCCTCTCTGCGCCGACTGTGGCACAGGGTTTTCGGTGATGATGAGGATTATATCAACCTCATTTTTTCCGAAGTGTTTGATTCCTGTGATGTTTACGCCCAAGTGTGCGGTGAAGAAATCGTTTCTGCCTTTTACCTTCTCGGTTGTAAAATCCGCTGCGGAGATAAGGTTTACACGGGAAAATACCTCTACGCCGCGGCCACATTGCCGCCATATCGAAACAAGGGGATCATGTCCTCTCTGATCCGTGAGGCGCTGGCCGGGCAGAAAGACGCGGATTTTATAGCGCTGGTACCGGCCGATGAGGGACTTTACGGCTATTATTCCCGATTCGGATTTCTGAAATCCATGTACCGCTATTCCTGCCGTATTCAGGGCAGGGGAGACGGCAGAACTTTTTCGCCGGTTTCCGGCGGCAAAGAGTTTGCCCGACTGAGAGAAAACCATGACGGCGCTATGCTGTGCTATAACGCGGCAGTCAGTGACTATGCTTTCGCCTGCCTTGAAAAAAGCGGCGAAAAAGTCTTGAGGCTGAGCGACAGGGGTTACTGTGTGCTGGACTGTGCAGAAAAAACAGTTCGTGAGTTTATCTCAGCCGATCAAGAAAAGGATCTGGAGCTTTTACGCTCTGCTTTAAACGGCTCATGGGAGGTTCATTCTCCCTACGATTTGTCTGATTACGGCGAAAGCCGCCGCCTTGACGGCGGTATGATATATGCTTTCAGCGAAGAGCTGAAAAAGGAATGTCTCTCGGGGCGTGGGATTTACATGAACATCGCCCTCGACTGAAAAGGAGTGTACCTAAATGATTTATTGCTTTCTGGCTCAGGGCTTTGAGGAGATCGAGGCTCTGGCACCCGTTGATATGCTCAGACGCGCCGGCGCCGAGGTGAAAACCGTCGGCGTAACCGGTAAGACTGTCTGCGGCTCCCACGGCATACCCGTTACAGCCGATTGCACCGTGGATGAGATTCATCTTGACGATGACTTGACAGCGGTGATTCTTCCCGGCGGTATGCCCGGAACACTCAATCTCGAAAAGAATGCCGCCGTGCAAAAGGCAGTGGACTACTGTGCCGAAAAGGGAAGATATCTCTGTGCCATCTGTGCCGCCCCCTCGATTCTCGGCCATAAGGGCCTGCTTCAGGGCAAAGAAGCCATCTGCTTTCCGGGCTTTGAAAAGGATCTTCACGGCGCCGCCATCAGTGAAAAGAGCGTCGTAACCGTCGGAAACATTATCACGGCCAAGGGTGCCGGTGTGGCTGTTGACTTCGGTCTGGCAATTGTCGCCGCCCTGATGAGCCAGGAAAAGTCCGATGAGATCAGAAGTGCTATCCAGTGCAATGGCTGATAAAAGAGAACTGCGAAAGCAATACAGGCATTTGCGCAGTATGATTTCTCAGCGTGAAATGAGAAGTGCACAAATCTGTCAAAACTTGATTGCAGCGGAAGAGTTTCGCAAGGCATCGGCTGTGCTGAGTTATATGTCCATCGGCAGCGAAGCCGATGTGCGTGCCGCGTCTGTGCAGGCTCTTGCCGACGGAAAAGTCCTTGCCCTGCCGAAATGTCTTGACAGAGAGGGAAACATGAGCTTTTTTGCCGTGAAAAGTCTCAGTCAGACAAGCCGCGGCATGTATGATATCGCCGAGCCTATGCTCACGGATTTCCCCTTTTTGCCGGATTCCAACAGCATTTGTCTCGTGCCCGGTTTCAGTTTTGACCTTTTGGGCAACCGTCTGGGTTACGGCAAGGGCTATTATGACCGGTTTCTCAGAGACTTTCCCGGAATCAAGGTAGGAATTGCCTTTGCGGCATGTATTTGTGATTGCCTGCCGGCGCAGGATAAGGATATGCAAGTTGACTATCTGGTAACAGAAGATAAAATATATCAATTTACTCTATAAACAAGGAGGCATTATATGGCTGACAGGTTCTATTCGGAAGGCTCCAGGGACGAAAGAAGAAACGCGAATCCCGAAAGCCCACAGCGAGGCAGCAGTGAAAGCAACGCTTATTACCGTCGCCAGGGGAAAAGTCTCGGCGATTTCAGCGAAAATATTAGCTCCAGCAACGGAAGAATGGGCGAGGTGAGCCCAAATTCGGCACTGCCGAAGCAGGATAAGAAATTTGAGGTTCATATTGATAATTTCGATTCTTTTATGAACACATCTTCTCCAAACAGGAGACCGCCTCAGGGAAGCCGACCGGCTGCCCGCCCGTCGGCAACCGGCAGACCTGCTGCGCCCAATCAGGGTGTGCGCCGTCCCGGCGCGGCACCGGGAACGGGTACAGCACGTCCGTCAGGAGCACCCCGTCCGTCAGGAGCGTCCCGTCCGACGGGTGCCGCCAGACCCACAGGCACGGCAAGACCGACATCGGCACCCGGGCAGAGAGGCGCTGTGCCGCCTTCACAGCCGGCAAGCGGCAGACCAAGACCGGCGGCCGCACAGAAGAAACAGTCTGCCGGAAAATCGGCACCGTCAAAGAAAGGCAGCCGGCAGTCACTCTCTGATAGAATTGACAGCTTCGCAAAAAAGATGGCAGTGAAAAGCATGAAAAAGCAATCCGCTGCCCCCTCGTCGGGAGAAAAGCCGACGAAAACTTATATTCCCGAAGCCCAAAGAGAAAGAATCAGAGCAAGACGGCGTTATAACTTCATCAAAAGTGCCCTGGTGGCCAGCGTCTGCATTTTCTTTGTGGCGATTCTGACGGTCACAGCTTCTACGGTAGCCATGAGCACCCTCAATGATATTCTTGTGATTGACAGAGGCGGCAATTATTCCGTTACCGTCGAGATCCCCGAGGGATCCGATTATGAGCAGGTTTTTGACATTCTTGCCGATAACGGTCTGATCAAGCAGAGACTGCTGTGCGACCTTTTCTGCCGCTACCGTCATTACGACAAGGTCAAGGTGAAAAACAGCGAGACCGGCGAATACGAAACCAAAAAGATCGAATATCAGCCGGGAGTCTATTATCTTGACGCCAACACCGGCGTTGAGGTTATGCTGGAAACCATTATGATCCGCAAAAATGTCTCCAAGGACACCGTCCGTCTGACTTTCCCCGAGGGCTGGACCATTGCGCAGATTTTTGAAAAGATCGAAAAATACAAGGTCTGCGACGCAGACAAGCTCTATGCCAATCTGGATATTATCTCCAAGCAGTATGATTTCATCAATAAGGTGACGAGGCTTTCCGGACGATATCTGATTGCCGAGGGTTATCTCTTCCCGGATACCTATGACTTCTATCTGGATGAAAGTCCCTCATCGGTGCTGAAAAAGCTCTTTAATAATTTCCAGGCCAAGTGGACTGAGGACTATCAGAAAAGAGCCGATGAACTGGGCTTGTCCGTGGACGATGTCATCAATATCGCCGCCATGATTCAGCGAGAGGCCAAGGACACGACGCAGATGAGCGTTATTTCCGGCGTTATCCACAACAGACTGAATGATCCTTCCACATATCCCTTGCTTCAGATGAATTCAACGAAGGATTATATCACCTCGATGAAAGATTATAACTTATTCACCGAGTTCTATTTTGATCTCTACCTTTCCACCTATAATACCTACAGTGCCGAGGGACTGCCTCCGGGACCGATCTGTAATCCCGGCGCCGCCGCCATCAAGGCTGCGCTCTATCCGGCGGATACGGATTACTATTTCTTCTGCCACAGCTCTACGGGAGAAATCTATCTGGCCAGGACGGCTCAGGAGCATGCGCAGAACACGCAGAAAGTGCTTTACGGAGACAATGGATGAGGATAAATCATGACTGGTGAAATGAAAAAGCCGGAGCTTCTGGCTCCGGCAGGAGATATGGAAAGACTGTATGCGGCCGTGAAATACGGTGCCGACGCCGTTTATCTTGCCGGCAAGACCTTCGGCATGCGTGCGGCTCCGGCCAATTTCAGTGACGAGCAGCTTCATGAGGCTGTTGCCTTTTCCCATGAGCACGGGGTGAAAGTATATCTGACTTGTAATGTCCTGCCGAGAAATGATGAGCTGGCGGCACTTCCGTCCTTTCTTCTCAATGCCCGGGACGCAGGCGTTGACGCGCTGATTATTTCGGACATGGGCGTTCTGCAATATGCCAAAAAATATGTGCCTGAGCTGGAAATCCATATTTCCACTCAGACCGGTATCGTGAATTACGCGGCGGCCAATGCCTTTTATCAGATGGGCGCCAAAAGAATTGTCACCGCCCGGGAACTGAAATTGACGGAAATCAGTGAGATCAGAAAAAATATCCCCGAGGACATGGATATCGAGTGCTTCGTTCACGGGGCCATGTGTGTTTCCTTTTCGGGACGATGTCTGATTTCCAACTATCTGGTGGGCAGGGACGCCAATGCCGGTGAATGTGCCCAGCCCTGCCGCTGGAAATATCAGCTCGTTGAGGAGAAAAGACCGGGTCAGTATTTCCCGGTGTATGAGGGCGACGGCGGTACCTATATTATGAATTCCAAGGATATGTGCATGATTGAGCATATTCCGGAGATGATCAAGGCCGGCATCACTTCTTTTAAGATCGAGGGCAGAGCCAAATCGGCCTATTATGTCAGCGTGGTGACCAATGCTTACCGAAAAGCCATTGACGGCTATCTCAGCAATCCCTCGGACAGCTATGTTCCCGAACAGTGGATTTTAGACGAAATGAAAAAAATCAGCTATCGCGATTACTGCACCGGGTTTTTCTACGGAGATCCGAGAGACGACGCCAACATCAGCTATCAGGGCGGCTATAACCGTGAGTGGGATGTGGCGGCGGTGGTTGAGCGCTGGGAAAACGGCGTTGCCTATTGTGTGCAGCGCAACCGTTTCTTCCTCGGCGATGAGCTGGAGGCCATGGAAGTGGGAAAGCCGCCTTTTAAGGTGAAAGTTCTTGACCTGAGAAACGGTGACGGCGAAGCCATTGAAGCGACCAATCATCCGATGATGCGGTTTTCTTTCCGCTGTGAAAGGCCTCTTGAAGCTGAGACGATCCTGCGCAAGGAGAGAGACGAGGCCGCCAGAGTGATCATATAAACCGAAAATTGCCGAGAAAATGCCCACGGGCGCATTTTTTCGGCAGTCTCTTTTTTCGTCGGCAAAATTTGCCGGCGATTTTTTTGCGCCTTTTTCATAGAATAATGATGCATATCTGTTTGCATCGGTTTCCATGACAGATGACAAACGGAACATCACGCCTTGCAGGCTACGGCAGGGATTCAGTGAATCAAAAAACAACTTGTAGCCGGAAAGGCTGAGAAAGATCAATGAATAAACCTCTCGAAGAACGGCTGATCAATTATTCCCGGGATTTATACGGCAAAAGCATGGAAAGTCTTGACAAAAGAGAGCTTTATAGCGTTCTTGCCGCTTATATCAATGAAAAGTGCGACGCGCACAAAAGAAATGACAGGCCGGGAAAAAGAGTGGCCTATTTTTCTGCCGAGTTTCTCATCGGCACGCTTCTGCGCTCCAATTTATATAATATGAACATCACAGACCTTGTTTCTCTGGCCCTGCGTGACACAGGCCATGATCTCGATGAACTGCGTGACATTGACGACTATGCTTTCGGCAACGGCGGACTGGGCAGACTGGCTGCTTGTTTTCTCGATTCCGCCGCCTCATGTGATATGCCGCTGGACGGTTACGGTATCCGCTATCAATACGGCCTTTTCCGCCAGAGCTTTTCCAAACACGGCGAACAGCTGGAAGAAAAAGACGACTGGGCGAGAGAATTGGGTGATCCTTTTGCGATCAAAAAAGAAGAAGAAAGCGTTACGGTGCATTATGCCGATTTCAGCGTCAAAGCTGTGCCCTATGATTACCACATCATAGGCTACAAATTCAAGACCATCAATACGCTGCGTCTTTATCAGAGCGAAGCCGACGGCGAAAAAAATGAAAAGGCCTTTGAAATCAGCGACAGACTTTATCCCGACGACAGCACCCGCGAGGGGAAAATCCTGAGACTGCGGCAGGAATACTTTTTCACAAGCGCTGCTTTACAAAATATCATGGACCGTTATGCCTTTGACAGCATCGAAGATCAGATCAAGATCCAGCTGAACGATACCCATCCCGTCATCGCCATTCCTGAGTTTATTAATCAGGCGGTAAAAAGAGACCACGGCTTTGACGAGGCTTTCAATAAATGCAAGAAGATCTTTGCTTACACCAATCATACGGTTATGCCGGAGGCCCTTGAAGAGTGGGACGAGGATATCTTTGCTGAGATTTTGCCGCAGATTTACGGTATTATCAAAAAGATCAACGATATGCTGATTTTTGAAGCCAGCGAAACCGAAGAGACCTCCTATGAAAAGTGTATAATTATCAGCCGCGGAAAAATCAAAATGGCCAATCTTGCCTGTTATGTCTGTTCCCATATCAACGGTGTTGCCAAAATTCATTCGGATATCATCGCCGCCGTTACGCTGAATCAGTGGTACCGTCTATATCCTGACAAATTCACCAATGTCACCAACGGCATTACCCAGAGAAGATGGTTGGGCCTTTCCAATTCGAGACTGACGAGCTTTCTTTCCCGTCTGTGCGGCTGTGATATTGTGGAAAACATCGAAAAGATCGAAAGACTGAAAGCCTTTGAAAATGACGCTGAGGTTCTGAAGCAACTCAGGGAAATCAAAACGGAAAACAAAAAGGATCTCTGTGAATATATCAGGCGCAGAGAAAATATCTCTCTGGATCCCGAAAGCGTTTTTCTGGTTCAGATCAAGCGGATTCACGAATACAAGAGACAGCTGATGGCGGCCTTTTTGTGCGTACATCTTTACCGTATGCTGAAAAACGGCGAGGGAGAGGAACTGCCGAAAATGACGGTTATTTTCGGCGGCAAAGCGGCGCCCGGCTATAAGCTGGCCAAATCTATCATTCGTTATATCAATACCGTTGCCAAGGCAATCAATTCCGATCCCGAAACGCAGGAAAAACTCAAAGTGGTCTTTGTCGAAAACTATGATGTTTCCTACGGAGAGAAGATCATTCCCGCCGCCGATGTTTCTCTGCAGATTTCTCTTGCCGGCACAGAGGCTTCCGGCACGGGAAATATGAAATTTATGATGAACGGAGCTGTCACCCTCGGTACCTTTGACGGCGCCAATATAGAAATTGCCGAAAGAGCCGGTGAGGAAAACTGCTATATCTTCGGCATGAGAGAAAAGGAGGTCGAAGAGAGAAAGGGCAGCTATGATCCGGAAAAGCTCTGCCGGGAAAATCCGCTTTTATTGGAATTGGCGCAGTCGCTCATTGACGGCTCATTCGGTGAGAAAAATGAGTTTGAGGATATATATGCTTCGCTGTTTTGCGGCACGCAGGCAGATCGTTTCATGGTTATGGCGGATCTTTCCTCTTTTATTGACACGGCACTTTTGGCCATAAAGGATAGCCGAAGCGAGGAGTTTCTCAAAAAAGCCTTGGTCAATATTGCATCGTCTGCGTTTTTCTCCTCCGACCGATCCGTCAGGGAATACGGTGAAAAGATCTGGTTTGCCGAAAAAGAGTCGCAGAGTTAACGAAACCCTGATATTTTTTGGTGTGATGGCGTTTGAAGAAGGTCGGCTTTATGCCCGGTGGCGAAGCCGCCGGGGCGAGGGCGGAGCCCTCGCTGCCCGCCGCGAATGCGGCGGGCATAGCGCGCGCGCCGACGCGGCCCCGGCACTGAGCCTTTCGGCTCAGTGGCAGGAAGCCCGGCCGGGCTTCCTGCCACTGAGCCGAAAGGCTCAGTGCCGGGGCCGCGTCGGCGCGCGCGCT
>JAQXMV010000087.1 GCA_029013165.1 Oscillospiraceae bacterium
GGCTGCGGCGCACTGCCGTGCGCCGCCCGGGGCCGCCCCCCTTATCCGCACACTTCCCTCATCACCGCTAACCTACCCGCCGCGAAGTCTGCAGCCGCTTTCTATAAATATACCGCCGCGCTGTTTCAACGCCTAAATAAATTTCATAATTTCCTCGACTTTCTATTGCAAATCACGACAATATTTGATAGAATGTTAATGCAATTTTTATTGACCATTCTTTGACAGGCGGTATAGTGTATTATGAAACTTCTTGAAGACAGAATAGAGGCTGACGGAAAAGTATTTCCGGGAAACATCTTAAAAGTGGATTCTTTCCTCAATCATCAGATAGATGTGGCACTGATCTCACAGCTCGGCCGTGAAATCAAGCGACTTTATTCCGACAGCGGCGTCAATAAGATTCTCACCATTGAGGCTTCGGGCATCGGTATCGCCTGTATCACGGCGCAGTTTTTTGATTGCCCGGTGCTTTTCGCCAAGAAGAGCAAAACCAAAAATATCGCCAACGCCGTATATAGAACCCAGGTGCATTCCTATACTCACGGTACACAGTATGATGTCATTGTGTCCGAAGATTTTCTCGGCAAGGACGATAAGGTGCTCATCGTCGATGATTTCCTCGCTGAGGGTAACGCTCTGCTGGGACTGATTGATCTTTGCCGCCAGGCGGGCGCTGAAATTGCCGGCTGTGCCATCGCCATTGAAAAGGGCTTTCAGCCCGGCAGAAAAAGAGTCGAGGCCGAGGGCGTCCGGGTGGAATCTCTGGCCATTGTCGAATCCATGAGCGACCATGGCGTGACTTTCAAAAAGCAGTAACCGACTGTCCGAAAGGACAGTTGAGATAAATTAATTTTCAAACGGAGGAAAAACCAATGAAAAAAATCATTGCAGTTCTCCTTGCAGCAGTCATGCTCTTTGCTTTTGCAGCATGCGGCGGCAACGGAGACGACAAAACCACCACCGGTGCCGAGGGTACAACGGCAAGCGCAGCAGTGGCAGATCTCAAGGTCGGCGTTATTCTTCTTCACAATGAGACCGTCGGCTATGATGAAAACTTCATCAATGCCATCAATGCCGCCGGTGAAACACTGGGCGTCAAGAGCGAAAACATCATCTTCAAAAAGGATATCAACGAGGATTCCGCTTGCTATGACGCTTGTGTAGAGCTTGTTGAGGACGGCTGCGATCTCATCTTTGCCGATTCTTTCGGTCATGAGGAATTCGTCATCAAGGCTGCCAAGGAATATCCTGATGTGCAGTTCTTCCATGCAACGGGTACCAACTCCAAGATCGTGAACCTTTCCAACTTCCACAACGCCTTTGCTTCCATCTATCAGGGCAGATATCTTGCCGGTGTCATCGCCGGTCTCAAGCTCAACGAAATGATCGAAGCCGGCACCATCACTGCAGAGCAGGCCAAGATGGGTTACATTTCCGCGAAGCCCTATGCAGAGTGCATCTCCGGTTACACTTCATATTATCTCGGCGCAAAGAGCGTATGCCCCAGCGCAACCATGACCGTTACTTACACCGATTCTTGGGCTGACCTTGCTCTCGAGCAGGAAGCTGCCAAGAAGCTCATCGAAGCCGGCTGCGTTCTGATCAGTGAGCACGCAGATACCGACGGTTCCCCCATGGCCTGCGAAAACGCTTATGCCGAGGGTAAGACCGTTTATCATGTTGGCTACAATGTCGACTTCACTGACATCGCTCCCAAGACCAACCTCGTTTCCTCAAAGATCGACTGGACTCCCTACTTCGAGCACATCTTCACCGCTGTTGCCGAGGGCAAGGATGTTGAGACCGATTACTGCGGTTCTCTGGCAACCGGTTCCGTTATTCTCACCGACTATAACGATGCAACCGTTACCGATGCCATGAAGGCCAAGGTTGTAGAAGTGAAGAAGGGTCTTGAGGACGGTTCCATCAAGGTATTTGATGTTTCCGCCTTCACCGTAACCCTCGACAGACCTGAGAACCAGTATGTCAAGGCAGAGGTTGACGCAGAGGGACATCTGACCTCCTTCACCGCTGACGCTGTTTCCGATGCAGACTTCACACCCGATACCGAATCCGTCATTGACGGCGAGGTTGCTGAGTCCGTTCACCGTTCAGCTCCTTATTTCAATATCATCATCGACGGTATTGAGATCGTATAATTCAGATCCGTATCTATGTTTCATAAGCGGAGTGGTACGCCACTCCGCTTGTGGTGATTTTAGTAAAGCTTTGTTTGCTGACGCAAACAGCTGAGGAGAGATCGGCTGCTTGTGTGAGTGAATTACAACTCGGAGGTGGTTTTTAGAAATGTCAAATGCGGCTATCGAACTAAAGGGCATTACCAAGCGTTTCGGTTCTGTTGTGGCCAATCATAACATTTCCATGACGGTAAGCAGGGGAGAGGTGCTCTCGATTCTGGGAGAAAACGGAAGCGGCAAAACAACGCTGATGAATATGCTTTCGGGCATTTATCATCCCGATGAGGGCCAGATCTTCGTCGAGGGAGAGCCGGCGACCATACGCTCCCCAAAGGATGCTTTCCGCTATAAAATCGGCATGATCCATCAGCACTTCAAGCTGGTTGACAATCTGACGGTTACGGAAAATGTTATTCTCGGCCTCAGGGAAGAGGGCAGGTTCAGCCTGAAGAAGAGTGCAGAGAAGATCCGGAAAATCTGCGAAACATACGGTTTTCAGATTGACCCCATGAAGAAAATTTACGAGATGTCCGTTTCCGAAAAGCAGACCGTTGAAATCATCAAGGTGATTTACCGCGGTGCGGAGATTCTCATTCTCGACGAGCCCACGGCCGTACTCACGCCGAGCGAAACCAAAAACCTTTTTGCGATCATACGCAACATGAAAAAGGCCGGCAAGTCCATTATCATCATCACCCATAAGCTGGGCGAGGTCATGGAAATT
This sequence comes from Oscillospiraceae bacterium, assembly GCA_029013165.1. GTDB lineage: Bacteria > Bacillota > Clostridia > Oscillospirales > Acutalibacteraceae > UBA6857. Next base: position 2,926 of record JAQXMV010000087.1, read on the forward strand.
TCCGATCGGGTTGCGGTACTGCGCAAGGGAGAATACATCGGTACCGTGGAGACCAAAACCACCAACGAGCAAACCCTCACGGAAATGATGGTGGGCAAAAAGGTGGACCTGAATATTGAGCGCACCGATCCCCACGACTGCGTCAAGCGGCTGGAGCTGACCAATGTTTCCGTCACGGGAAAAGACGGTGTGAAGATACTGAAAAATGTCTCTTTTCATGCGAAAAGCGGCGAAATTCTCGGCATCGCCGGCATTGCCGGCAGCGGACAGAAGGAACTGCTGGAGGCGATTGCCGGACTGCAGAAGCTGACAAGCGGCTCGATTATCTATCATGATCCCAAAACCGGCAAGGAGGAGGATCTCCGGGACAAGACGCCCCTGCAGATCCGAGAGCTGGGCGTGCGCCTTTCCTTTGTGCCTGAGGACAGACTGGGCATGGGCCTTGTGGGCTCCATGGGCATCACCGACAATATGATGCTGCGTTCCTATAAATCCGGCAGGGGATTTTTCCTGCAGAAAAAGGATCCCAAGGGTCTTGCCAATAAGATCATCAGTGATCTTGAGGTGGTTACTCCCGGCACCGAGACGCCGGTCAGACGCCTTTCCGGCGGCAATATTCAAAAGGTACTCGTGGGCAGAGAGATTGCCGCAGCGCCCACGGTTCTCATGGCCGCCTATCCCGTGCGCGGCCTTGACATCAATTCCTCCTATATGATTTATCATCTTCTCAATGCCCAGAAAGAAAGCGGCACAGCCGTCATTTTCGTGGGCGAGGATCTGGATGTTCTGCTGGAGCTGTGCGACAGGATCATCGTCATCTGTCACGGACAGATCAGCGGCACTGTGGAGGGCAGAAAGGCCACCAAGGAGGAGATCGGTCTGATGATGACCAATCTGCCTGAGGAAAAGGAGGACGCGGAATGAAAAATAAAACGGCAAAGGAACCGCTGATGAGAATTGCCAAGCGTACGGATATGCCGGTCAAGCAGTCCGTCATCATTCGTGCGGCCGCTGTGGTGATTGCACTGCTGGCCTGCGGTGTTACCATCGTCGCCATCACCGGCGGCAAGGTTGACTTTTTGTCCATATATTCGGAAATGTTTGAGGGTGCTTTCGGCACCGCGCGCCGAATCAAAATCACCGTCCGGGACACCTGCGCGCTGCTGTGTCTGGCCGTTGCGCTGGCACCGGCTTTCAAGATGCGTTTCTGGAATATCGGCGCCGAGGGTCAGGCTCTCATCGGCGCACTGGCTTCCTGCATTGCGGTCAAGCTCTTCCCCAATATGCCTGTGGCGCCGCTGCTGCTGATCATGTTCTTTTTCAGTGTTCTGGCAGGCGCTCTGTGGGGCATCATTCCCGGCTACTTCAAGGCTTCCCTCGGTGCCAATGAGACTCTCTTTACGCTGATGATGAACTATGTGGCCATTCAGTTAGTCAAGTATTTCGTCGTCCTGTGGGAAAAGCAAAAGGGCTCGGGCGTCATGTCCACCCTGACCACGGGAATGCTGCCGAAGCTCTTCGGCGTGGATTACGGCTGGAGCATCGTCATTATCCTGATCCTTACGGTGCTCTCCTATATTTATATGAAGTACACCAAGCACGGTTATGAAATTGCCGTGGTGGGCGAAAGCGAAAACACCGCCCGCTATATCGGCATCAATGTCAAAAAGGTTATTATCCGTACTATGGCCATTTCCGGCGGACTCTGCGGCCTGGCAGGCTTCCTGCTGGTCAGCGGCACCCATCACCTGGTCAAGGCCGACCTGGTGGGCGGCAACGGCTTCACGGCGATCATTGTGGCGTGGCTGGCTCACCTCAACCCCATCGTGATGACCCTGACCTCGTTCTTTGTGGCTTTCCTCGATGTGGGTACGGCGAAGATTGCTTCCGCCTGCAACCTGAATGATTTTGCTTCTGATGTTGTGGTGGGCGTGGCACTGTTTGTTATTCTCAGCAGTGAATTCTTCGTCAATTACAAGGTCATCTTTAACAGAAGAAAAAAAGCGATCAAGGAGGGCGAATGATATGAATTTAGCGTATATTCTCTCGAGAGCCGTTGCTCAGGGACTGCCCTTCCTCTATGGCTCAACCGGTGAAATCCTCAATGAAAAAAGCGGAAACCTCAACCTCGGCATACCGGGTATCATGATCTCCGGCGGCGTGGCCGGCATTGTGGGCGCCATGCTCTATGAAAACTCCGTGGCTGTGCCCAACGGTAAGGTGGGTCTGCTGGTCTCCCTGCTGTTTTCGCTTCTGTGCTCCGTGGCGCTTTCCTTGATTTATTGCTTCCTGACGGTGACACTGCGCGCGAACCAGAATGTCACGGGACTTGCGATCACTATTTTCGGCTCAGGTCTCGGCAATTTTTACGGCGGATCCATTACGACGCTTCTGGGTGTTTCCAGCAGCTCCGTGGCCGCCACCACCGCGGCTTATAAGGCACCGCTGATCCCCTTTTATGATAAACTGGGCGCTGTGGGTACGATCTTCTTTTCTCATGGTTTCATGTTCTATTTGGCCCTGATTATCGCTTTTGTGTCCTGGTTCGTGTTGAAAAAGACCCGGACAGGCCTGAATCTCAGAGCCGTGGGCGAGAATCCCGCCACGGCTGACGCAACGGGAATCAGCGTCACTAAGTATAAGTATATCACCACCTGCATCGGCGGCGCCATTGCCGGTCTCGGCGGCCTCTATTATGCCATTGACTATTCCAACGGTCTGTGGGACACCAACTCTTTCGGTGACAGAGGTTGGCTTTCCGTTGCGCTGGTTATCTTCGTTGTCTGGAAGCCGAACCTTGCGGTTCTCGGTGCCTTCCTTTTCGGCGGACTTTATATTGCGGATATTTTCGTCCCGGGCCTGACCAGTGCCACGAAGGAAATCTTTAAGATGCTGCCCTATCTTGTTACGATCATCATTCTCATTTCCACGAGCCTGATGAAGAAAAAAGAAAATCAGCCTCCGGCGAGCCTCGGCCTTGCTTATTTCCGGGAGGAAAGATAGTTCAATGGCAGTAATCGGTTCCCGTTTTGGTGTTTTTTTGCCTCCGTAATATCCTATTCACAAGGATAAACAGACAGTTGCGGGCAGCGGCAGAGCCGCCGGACAAAAGTCCGGCAGGCTATGGGCCCCCTCCCGCAAGGAATAAAAAGGATATTTACGGAGGATCAAAAAAATGAATTGGTTTATTTTTGCGCTTATTACTCTCCTGGCATGGGGCAGCGCAGACTTGTTTTATAAAAAGGGTGCAGACGAAAAGGATAAATACAGCCACCTGAAAACTTCGGTTATGGTGGGCCTGGTCATGGGTCTGCATGCCTGCTATACGCTTATTTTCGGCGGAATCAACTATAACTTCAAGAACCTGATTATCTATCTGCCGGTTTCGGCCATGTATATTCTTTCCATGACAGTGGGATATTTCGGCTTGCGATATCTCGAACTTTCCATTTCTTCTCCCATTCAGAATAGCTCCGGCGCCGTGACCTGTCTGCTGTTGGTCATTTTCCTCGGCGAGAAGCTGGATCTGCCGGTAGCGCTGGCCGTGGCCGTGATCTGCATTGCGATTTTTGTGCTGGGACTGCTGGAAAAGAAAGAGTCCGATAAGCTCCGCGAGGAGGGCGACGAGAAATATCGCATGGGCTTTATCGCCTTTTTCATGCCGATCATTTATTGCGTGGTCGATTCGCTGGGTACCTTCTTTGACGGTTACTATCTCGATGATTTCACCACGACGCCTTTGGTGGGTGTGACAGAGGAAACCTTTGAGGATGTTGCGAACACTTCTTATGAGCTGACCTTTTTGATTTGTGCGATTTTGATTCTGATATTCCTGAAGATCAAGAAGCAGAAATTTGTCATTAAGGAGCAGGGTAACCGTACGGTTGCGGCGGTATTTGAGACCATCGGTCAGTTCACTTATGTCTATGCCATGAGTGGAAAGGCTGTGGTGGCAGCACCGATGATTGCCTCTTATAGCGTAGTTTCCATGATACTTTCACGCATTTTCCTGAAAGAAAAGCTGACGGTGAAGCAGTATATTTGTATTGCGTTTATTATGTTGGGTATCCTCGTGCTGGGAATATATGATATTTAAAGAGATAAGTCCGACCTTTTTCAAGGCCGGACTTTTTAAAAATAAAATTGGAAAAATCAATGAAAGTTTCGGTCAAGCCTTTTCAAAGGCTTGCGGGGTCAAGGGGCAGAGCCCTTGTCGCGCTTCGCAAAGCGCGAAATACCCTTAACTTAAAATTACTAACTGCGCTGACGGCAAAAGAAAAAATACTTCATCAAGCGCAGGAAGGGAGGAACGAGGAAAAATGCGGGGCATTTTTCCTCGTTCCGTGGGAAACCCTCGCCGGGGGTTTCCCGATAAAAAGGGCAGATACTTTTTTGTAAAAGACGGAGTTATTCGTTACGGTGGCGCTGCGCAGACAGCGCCGTTTTTTTGTGTGCTTTTCTGTTGGTAGAACGGTGGTGTTTTGCCGAAAACATAAACCATGGGTGAGGTTACTGCGCAGGTGATTATTATTAGTGAGGTTGCCGCAGGCCGGGCACGGCGAGCCGTCAAGCCGTCTCCCTACCGGGTTGCAAACGGTCGTTTATAGGCAAATTTGTTTTATG
>JAQXMV010000088.1 GCA_029013165.1 Oscillospiraceae bacterium
ATTGAGATGGTTCACACTTATTCTCTCATACATGATGATTTACCCTGCATGGATAATGATGCTTTCCGAAGAGGCAAGCCTTCCTGTCATGTGGCTTTCGGCGAGGAATATGCTCTGCTGGCCGGAGACGGACTGCTGACAGCGGCTTTCGGCGTGATTGCCGACAGTGATCAGGCAAAGGAAAATCCTGCCGCCGCCCTAAAAGCCCTATCGCTTCTTTCTTCTCTTGCCGGCGCCAACGGTATGATCGGCGGTCAGGTGGTTGACCTCAAAAATGAGGACAGGCAGTGCGGTCTTGACGATCTTGAGAAAATGGACAGGCTCAAAACCGGCGCTCTGATTAAATGCTCTGCTCTGCTCGGTGCTGTCTGTGCCGGAGCCGATGAGGCCAAAATGAATGCGGCGGCTCTTTTTGCCGAAAAGCTGGGTCATGCTTTTCAGATCGTGGATGATATTCTCGATGTCACAGGCGACGAAAAGGAACTGGGCAAGCCCATCGGCAGTGACGCTCAGTGCGGAAAATCTACCTATGTTTCGGTTTTGGGGCTGGAACCATCGAGAAAGTATGCCGAGACGCTGACCCGTGAGGCCATCGAAGCCCTCGATATTTTCGGTGAGGAGAAGCACTTTCTTGCCGATTTGGCTGAAAAATTAATTTACCGAAACAAATAAAAGAGACGATAAAATGGATTATAAAATTCTTTCTGAAATAAAGATCCCTGAGGATGTGAAGTCCCTGGATTTTGATCAGCTTGATGCTCTTGCAGAAGAGGTCAGACACAAGCTTATTGATACGGTTTCCCGAAACGGCGGTCATCTGGCCTCAAACCTCGGAGCCGTTGAGCTGACGGTTGCCATGCACCGTGTGTTTGATTCTCCGAAAGATCAGATTGTTTTCGATGTGGGACATCAGTGCTATACCCATAAGCTGCTGACAGGGCGGTATGATCGCTTTGACACCTTGCGCACCAAGGGTGGCATCTCGGGCTTTTGCCGTCCGAATGAAAGCGAACATGATATTTTTTACAGCGGTCACAGCGGTGTGTCTGTTTCTGCCGGCCTCGGTCTTGCAATGGCCAATACCCTTAAGCACAGTGATCATTATGTCGTCAGCGTCATCGGCGACGGCTCTTTCACCGGTGGCATGGTATATGAGGCCCTGAATAATGGCGGCCGAAGCAAAGCCAAGCTGATTATTGTTCTCAATGACAATAAAATGTCGATATCAGAAAATGTAGGAGCTCTTGCCAAGTATCTTGCCGTTATTCGTTCCAAGCCGGAGTATTATTCTTTCAAGGCTCACACCGAGAGCGCACTGAATCGTTTTCCCGGCGGCGACAAGTTAGCTTCTACGCTTTTTAAGCTGAAAACCGAACTGAAGAATAAGCTCTATTCCAGCAGTACCTTTTTCGAAGATCTGGGCTTTCGCTATATGGGCCCTATTGACGGACATAACATCGCCCATCTCTGCGACGCCTTTGAAGCGGCGAAAACGGTGAACGGTCCGGTGCTGCTTCATGTCATTACCGTCAAAGGCAAGGGCTATGATTATGCTGAAAAGAATCCTAGCGTTTATCACGGAATATCAAAATTTGACATAGATACCGGTGAAGCCATTTCCAATTCTGTCAGCTTCTCCGATATGTTTGGTGAGTGCCTGTGTGAGCACGCGGCTTTCGATGAGAGTATCTGTGCCGTGACAGCGGCCATGGGTTTGGGAACAGGGCTCAAACATTTCAGCGAGCTCTTTCCGCGGAGATTTTTTGATGTGGGCATTGCCGAGGAACACGCCGTGACCTTTGCTTCGGGTCTTGCGCGAAACGGCATGAAGCCGATCTATGCGGTCTATTCCACTTTTCTTCAGCGGTGCTACGATCAGATTGTGCACGATGTTTCTCTGCAGAAGCAGAAGCTGATTTTTGCCATCGACAGAGCCGGCTTTGTCGGTGAGGACGGCGAGACCCATCACGGACTGTTTGATGTGGCTTTTCTCGGCACGGTTCCCGACATCAAGATTTATTCACCCTGCTGCTTCCGTTCTCTGAAAGCCGACCTCAACACGGCTCTATACAGCGACGAATATGCGGTGGCGGTGCGTTATCCCCGAGGCGGACAAAAGGACAATGTGGCAAAGCTGCGGTATCATGTCATTGAATATGCAAGATACGGTGACGAAGAGGCGGAAACCCTCTTTGTGACCTATGGCAGACTGACCTCTGAGGCGATAGATGCTGTGGATGAACTCGCCGAAAAAGGCATACCGGCACAGCTTCTGTCTCTGAATCAGATTAAACCCTTGTCCCAGGAAATTACGGATATTATCCTGCCGAGAAAAAATGTGCTGTTCTTTGAAGAAGGTCAGCGCAGCGGCGGCATTGCCGAGAGACTCGGCTGCCGGCTTCTGGAAGCCGGTTTCAGCGGCCGATATATAATCACAGCCGTGGAAGATAGATTCGTCGAGCAGGCCGGTGTTCAGGATCTGCTGACCAGCTACGGCCTTGACAAATCCTCAATGGTGAAAAAAGTGACGGAGATATGTGATGATAGAAAAAATAAGACTTGATGTGGCTCTATTGGAAAGAGGCTTCGTTGATAGTCGCGAAAAGGGCAAGGCTCTGATTATGGCGGGTCAGGTTTATCTCAACGGCAACAAGGAGACAAAGGCCGGCACCTGCGTCAAGGCGGAGGACTGCATTGAACTGCGCGGTGAAAAAATGCCCTATGTCAGCCGCGGCGGCTATAAGCTGGCTAAGGCCGTGGAAAAATTCGGTCTTGACCTCAGGAACTGCGTCTGCATGGATATCGGCGCCTCTACGGGTGGATTTACCGACTGTATGCTGATGCATTCGGCGAAAAAGGTTTATTCCATTGATGTCGGTTACGGCCAGCTGGCCTGGAAGCTCAGGCAGGACGAACGAGTGGTTAATATGGAAAGAACCAATTTCCGTTATGTTACCCATGAACAGATTCCCGAGGACATCGACTTTGCCAGTGTCGATGTGTCCTTTATTTCACTGACCCATATTTTGCCGCCTCTGCGAGAGCTGCTGCGCGAAAACGGAGAGGCCGTCTGTCTGATCAAGCCTCAGTTTGAGGCCGGAAAAGAAAAGGTCGGCAAAAAAGGGGTCGTCAGAGAGACGGAAACGCACATCGAGGTGGTGGAAAAAATCGTGGATTTTGCTGCCGGTCACGGCTTTACGGTCCGCGGACTGGATTTTTCACCGATTAAAGGGCCCCAGGGTAATATAGAATATCTCATTTATCTGATCAAGGGAGAAGGCGAAAGCCGGCTCCCGAGAGAGGAAATTATAAAAATCGTTTCGGATTCTCACATAGCACTCAATGGGGGTGAATGAAAGTGATTGCCGCGATACACGCCAACATGACTCGGGTGAATGCCTTTGAAGTGACACAGAATGTCTACAGGGAGCTGAAAAAGCTGGGCGTAAGCATCTTGATGCCGCTGGAACTCAAGGAGTATTTCCCTGATCTTGAGGCCGGCTTCATTGATGAAAAAACTGCGGCCGCCATGTGCGATGTTATGATCGCCATCGGTGGTGACGGTACGATTATTCATGCGGCTCATTATGCCGCAGAGTTTGATAAGCCGATCCTCGGCATCAATGCAGGACGGCTCGGGTTTCTGGCCGGTCTCGAAAAAGAGGAACTGCATCTGCTGAAAAATCTCATTTCAGGTCAGTTTACCATTGATAAACGAATGATGCTGACGGTCAGTCATTATGACGCAGACAGCCTGAAAGGGCAGTATGTCTGCCTCAATGACTGTGTTGTGGCACGCGGTGATTCCCTGAGACTGTGCGATGTGGATATCTACAGCAACGGCAAGCTGATCAACGACTACATAGCCGACGGCGTCATTGTCGCAACCCCCACGGGTTCCACGGCTTATTCCCTTTCTGCCGGCGGACCAGTTGTGGACACGGCGATCGAAAGTCTGATTTTAACGCCTATATGTCCTCATTCACTCTTTTCCCGTTCCATGATTTTTGAGCCGGATACGGTTCTGACGGTGAAAGTGAAGAATTATGAGACCAGTCTGCCGGTTTTCAGCTGCGACGGTGAATTCGGTATCGATCTCGGCCGTGAGGGTAGGGTGGAAATCAGGCGTTCCGACAGAGTGACGAAAATTATTCGCATCAAGGCAGACGGCTTTGCAGAAATTTTTTCTCAGAAGCTCCTGGAACGGTATACGGTGAGCAAGGAGGACAAAAAATGAAGAAGAACAGACATGAAGCGATCTTGTCGCTGATCGAAAAATATGACATCGGCACCCAGGAAGAGCTCATGAACAGGCTCAACGAGCAGGGTTATAAGGTGACGCAGGCCACTGTGTCCCGCGACATCAAGTTCCTGAAACTGATCAAAACGCCTATTGCCGGCGGTCAGTATAAGTATTCCTATGTCAGCGGTGAGAGTGAGGATTTCAGCGGCAAATATTTTTCCATACTGTCCCATTCCGTAACTGGCGTCAATTTTGCCGGTAATATTGCCGTTGTCAAATGCTATTCCGGCATGGCGCAGGCAGCCTGCGCCGCCGTCGACAGCCTGGTTACCGATAAGGTTGTAGGCACGCTGGCAGGGGACGACACCATCTTTGTGCTGTGCCGTGATGAAAGTGCCGCGGCTGATTTCAAGTCCTATATGGAGAATATTATTGATAAAAATGATT
>JAQXMV010000089.1 GCA_029013165.1 Oscillospiraceae bacterium
CATGCGAGGGCTTCGCCCTCGCGCCCCGACGGCTCCGCCGCCGGGGCCTTCCGACTGATCCTATCCACAATTTCACATAAAAAAACCTCCGCCTGCAAGCCGAAGCCTGCAGGCGGATTCCGATTTTTCAAGAGATGATCTTATTTAAAGATGCTTTTGAAGAGAGATTTGAAGAAGTTGAGAATTCTGTTGAAGAAAGTATAGAAGAAATTCTCAAAGTTGGAGTTGTGTTCCATGTCACGCAGACATCTATCACAACGGCCGTTACCGTCTTCATCAATGTGTCCGAGAGCCGGAACCTTAACATCCTTCGTGGTGCTGCACTCACGGCAAACGTAAGTATCTTTACCCTCAACATTACAGTTGGGATCGACGAGGGTCATAGCCTTTTCCCAGGTATGTGCACCTTCGTGCATGAAAGTACCGTCCATAGCAAAGGCATACATCTGACCGTCGATTTCGGTGTTATCTGTTGCCATGTAGTGATCGATCGGTGAGAAGTAATACTTCTTACCCTCGATCTCCTGCCAGCCGGAAACCGGCTCACTGCCCCAGTAATAAATGGTTCCGTCTTCGGTGGTGTAGAATGCACCTCTGAGAAGTTTACCGTCTTCAGAGAAGATAACTTCCAGCTTCTGGTTTGTTCTCAGGGTAACAGTGGTTTTGCCGGTACGCATAGCGCCGTCCGTTCTGGAGAAGTAATAGATATAACCATCAATCTCCTGCCAGCCCTTGAGGAGAGCACCGCCGCGATAAGCTCTGGTGACGCCATCTGAATCCTTGACAAAGGCTGCGCCGATCTGCTTACCGTCCTCGGCAAAGTTATATTCAATGCCGTCGATGGTATTTTTGCCGGTTACGGCAAGGCCGTTTTCGTCAAAGTAGTAGCAATCATTGAGGTTGGTGTACCAGCCCTTCTGAGGAACGCCACCGATGAAGTACATCGTTCTGCCGGTTGCTGCGTCTGTTGCGAAGCCGTTATATTCACCGAGAGGCTTTACATGGCCGCAAACAGTACATTCCAGATAACCCTCACCATAGACGAAAGTATGACCGTTCTTAGAACACTCATTGTCTTTCTTCATGGTGTAAGAATCAAGAACTGAACCGTCAAGATTATAAGTCGTGACACAGAACTGCTTTTCATTGGCAGAAACGGTCAAATAAACTGCTTCATAATCATTGGTAGCAATGTCAAAGTTAAAGGCATTATTATTGACCACTTCGTATGACTTTTCACCGGTGGAACCGCAGATGTAATAGACGGTACCTGCTTTTTCATCGACTTCGCCGGCTGTCATCGGCTTGGTTCTTGCATAAGAGTGATCATGTCCGGCGAAGACAAAATCAATACCGGTTTCGTCAATGACAGGCACAAAGATCTCACGAACCAGATCGCTTCCGCCTGTGGGATTGGTGTAGTAAGAAGGCTGGTGCATAGAAAGAATCTTCCATGTTGCATTTGAAGCAGCTGCATCTGCTTTAAGCCATTCAGCCGCAAGTCCGTAGTTCTTTGTGCCAACGAAGTTGACGACAGCAACATAAACATTACCATACTGAACCGAATAGCAAATCGGAGCTGTTCCATCTTCCGAATCAGGAAGATTGAAGTAGGCAGCAGAAGATGTCGCACCGTCATCGCCGTAATACTCATGGTTGCCAAGAACATGGATAATATCCTTGGAACCGAAGAAATCACCGCTGAAGATCTTGGCAATATTGGCCCACATCTCATAGTTACCGCCGTTATCCACTGCGTCACCGGTCTGAAGACCGAAGTCAAAATCAATGCCGGATGCGCTCAGAGCGTTAGCTATAATATCTGTGTTTGTGGTGTCATTTGCCTGGGTATCACCGAGGACAAAGAAATTGGTGTCCGTACCTTTTCTGTGAGTCTTAAAGGTGCTGATCTCCGTCATGTTGGTGCCATCACCAGCCTTGAAGACATATTCTGTCTCAGGCAGAAGTCCGGTGATCAGAGCGCTGTTTATGCGTACAGCATAGTTCAGCTTGATGTCAGCGGAGCTGGACATTTCCTTAAGAAGGCTCTTGCCCTCAAAAGTCTTGAGTGCTGCATCGCCCTGTGCGTCATAGTCAGCTTTAGTGGCATAGAGCACGACAGCTTTATCAGCAGAGGTGATGGGATTGGACATCCAGGAAATGTTCTTGGAATCTGTTGCCGATGTGGTTGCGTTGAGTTTCAAGAAGGTAGGCATACCGTCCTCGCTGCCGCCGGCATTGAAGCTCTGACTCTTGCAGACAAAGGAGAGACGACCCTCTGATTCAGCATAGACCGCATACTCAGCAACAGAGGACACAAACTTATCTGTGAAAACAATGCCGTTTTCATCTGTGGTACCGATGAGTTCTCCGGATTCAGTCTTAACCTCAGCACCGGCAACAACATTGCCCTCGGTATCCTTTACAACGATGTTTCCGCCCACTGAACCGACAACCATGGTATCAACGGCAACAATCAGCGGTGATTTGGGCTCAGCCGAGACTGCGCCGTAGAAACTACCGACAAACTTTTCGTCCTTAACAGAACTGTATTCGATTTCACCCTTCACAATCTCATAGGTTACTTTCAGTCCTTCAGGAATATTGTTGGGAATATTAAACTTGATCTTGGCAATGATATCGTTGCCTGCCAGCTCACTTGCAAGAACGGCAGCGCCGGACTTCTTCACAACCTTAAAGTTGATAGCGTCCTCTTTTGTGTCATATTCGGCTTCGCCTTCCAGCTCAAAGCCGTCGCCTGCCTCAACGGTAAACTTGTTCCAGTAGTTGATAAGATTGGAATAGATCTTAAGGGAAACATCTACTGAATTGATATCGGAAATATCGTTTGCCGTGATAGCCGTTGTATAAACGGAGCCGAGAATCGGAGCCTCATCCAAAGCAACATAATCCAAAACCGTATCATTTGTTACTTCGCCTGCAACGGTGAAAGTGCGTCTCTCGGTTGTGGTGTTGCCGTAATTATCGGTCACTGAAATTTCAATGTTATGTTTACCGTTAGCAAGATAGGCATCGTAGAAGTAGATTTCCTCATCGCCCTCATTGATGAAACATCTGTCGGTAACATCAACACCGTCAATGAACATTCTGACTTCGTTGAAGTTGATACCGGTGGCATATTTGCCCTCCACATCAGCATAGGAAGCTCTGAAAGTATTGACATTGGAATCAAATACGGTTACTCCGTCTTCTATTTCATTGATATCGGCTTTAATGGAATTGACAACCGGGTTGTCTGTGTCAGCAGTGTTAGCGCCATAAACGAGCTGCCAGTTGTCCAGATAAATCTTGGAAGCAGTTCTGTCACCGAGCATAGCGTCACCGCCACCATTTGTCTGGAATGAAATCCAGAACATACCGGTGCTCTGATAGAAACCGTAAGGAGCCTTTGCCGGATTCAGGGGCATTTCGAGATACTTCCAACCGGTCCAGTCGATCACAAAGCCCTGATAAAGGTTACCCTGTGCACCATCCATATCACCGGTACACTGCGGATAAAGAACAAAGTCGGCCGTTCCCTTGGGAACATAAACCCAGACACCGATAGCAGTGGGTGTGCCCTCAAATTTGCAATCAGGCACCGTAACGCGCAGATAGTTGTTGGAGTTTCCGTTACCGTTATAGCTTTCGTAGTTATATTCAATCTTCAAAGAGTGCTCACCAAAACGAACCGGCTCACCGTCAGCCTTGGAAACAATGGTGGTTTTCATGGAAGTCTGATCGGTCAGTGAAGCATTTGGCCATGAATAGAAGGGATAGCCCTGCTCATAGAATTTGGCAGCCTGCTGCGGAGAAGATTCAGGGAGGCTTCTGTCAAAATAGGGCATCTGATAAGAGGGAATCCATTCAAGGTCGGGGTTAGCCGCTGCTTCTTCGGCATCGGTTGTATATTCGAAATCATAGCGTACAACAGGCATGGCACCGATAACCGCCTTGATTTCTGTGGCAACACTCTCATCAAAAGCGAGGGTTGCGGAAATGACTGCGTTAATGGTAATACCGTCAGCAGTTGTGAAAGTAAGGCCGTCAAATGAGCCTGCGGTTTCGCCGAGGTCATTACCTTCTTCGTCCTTAATGCTCCAGTTAATATCGCCGGACTTCATAACAACATCGACCATCTTATACTTGGCAACAATACCGAAGTCTGTGGTCTGCTCGAAACCGAGTGAAACATCGTTATTCGGTACATAGAAAGCATCGGGAACAACGATATCAATAAAGGTGCTTCCACAAACTTCATCGCCAGCAACATAGTTAACGGTCACGCGACCGGTCTTGCCACTGGAGGTAAAGAGTCCGTCTGCCGTAATCGTACCGAAAGAGTCGTCCGCCAAAACGAAGACGCCATCCGCGGGAAGATCAGCCACACCGCCGGAAGAGTCAACACCGGTGCCACAAAACTGAACCTCGGAACCGGGAGTATAAAGTATACTGTTGGGTGTGAGAGAGGCGTGATCAAAAACGCCGGTGGGTTTTGCGCTGGAAACGACAAAAATGGAGGAAGCAACCTTTCTTTCTGCACCGTCAGAGGGAACATTGGAAACCTCCAGGCTACCGCTGCCCTCATATTCAGCAGCGTATGTAGCAGATCCGCCACCGTCGAAGTTCAGAACATCAACGCAACCCAGACCAATCATGATATCTGCCAGGTCCTTGTCATTGAGACCTACCGATATAGGAGCATTTCTTCCGTCAGCATTATAAAGGATAACATCACCGTCAGCCTTAATGCCGATAGCTGTCTTGGGTGCAAAGTTTCCATCGCTGTGGCCGTAAGCAGTCTTGACGCCGTTCTTGACAAGAACATAGAAACCGCCGAGAGCTTCCTTACAGTTAGCCAGTACCTCTTCTGTCATTCTTTCACCGATCACCGGTGTGCCATCTTTCAGTATAGCAAAATACGGAGCACCGATAGCCTTCTTATAAACAGTACCATCCATTACGAGGTTACCTGTGGGCTCACCGGTCTGCATGTTGTAAATGTCAGCATTAAATGCAGCAACAACATTGACGCCCTTCTTCTGCTCAATGGCATTTGCCTGATGTCTGACCGTCTGCAGCTTCCATGTGCTGCCGTCATAGTCAGCATAACCTGACATCAGCGTGGCCGTTGAGCCTTCGGACATATCAACGGATACGGCATAACCCATAACCTGACTCTGTCCGTCTGTCTTGTTTGTTACGATCTTGTTCTCGATTACACCGGGAGCGATGACTCTCTCGCTCTGGGAAACAAGAAACATTCCGTCCGGCACTGTAAAATCCATCAATGCAAATACCGAGGCAGGTACCATGGCAAGAATGAGAAGCATGGACATGCACAGAGCCAGACACTTTTTGAGTATTGAGTGTTTCATAGCAAAGATTTTCCTTTCATATTTTTGATTTCTATATTCAAAGCCGCTGGCTTAAAATATACTGACAACTGAAAACAGTTTGCTGATAATCGTACGGATATACTCGATGATGCTGCTGATGAAGAGCTTGATCTTCTCAAGAACCGTGAGCTTGCCCCACTGAGCATAGAGCACGATGTCACCGTCGGTGACAATCTCATCGCCGGGCTGATAGGTTTCGCCGCTGCCGTCAGCAGCCGTGTTCCAGCTGCGGAATCCGTAATTTCTGTCGGCGGAAGTAAAGGTGCATTCCTTGACAACGGTCTTTTCTCCGTTGAGCGTCAGGGCCTCGTGGAACATGATACCGTAAGCGCCGTTGGCGTCATAATAAAGTCTGACGGCTTGATCGGAAAGGCCCTTGGTGAGGAATTGCGTCCTGTTCTCAAGGAAGCTGATAACCGTGTTCACACTTGCGCGGTAGCCGTCGAGATTTTCCTCATGAGCAGCGGTAGAATAGCGGTTCCAGCGCAGGGCGTCCATGACGGCAGAGGACTCCAGCGTGGCAGCCAGCGCACGCAGGGAGCTGATTCTCTCTTCGCCCAGCTCGGGGAGATAGCTTTCATTCCACTCCTGCTGAAGCAGGGCTCTGAAATCACTGTGGGAATAAAGCTGGGAAAGGATCGTTGCTCTGGCAGGGATCCTGTCGCTCTCATCAATATTCTTTCTGTCATCGGTGAGATAATCGTCTCTTGTATACCACAGCCAGGGATTGGTGTTGTCTACACGCAGGCCTTTATATACTCTGCCGAAGGCAAAGTCAAAATCCCAAACAGGGCTTGCAATGAGCTTGTCCTCATCGGCCTTTTTGGTGATGAAAAAGCTGCTCTTGCCGCCGTCAATATTCATGGACAGCTCCTGCATGATATACATTTTGGCGAAAGACTCAGTGTCTATGTATTCACTGTAGTGTTTACCCTGGGAATTATATCCCGTTTCGGAGTAAAGCGCATCCTCAAAGGCCTGATAAAGATCGGCCACATAATCGACCTGAGCCTTGGTGGCATATTCGGGACTCTTGAAATTCACGCACTGTCCCCTGGTGGTGGTGAAGCCGCTGATCTCATCATCATACCGGGTGTAAAACTCCAGCTCCATGAGATAGCCGCCGGTGATATTCTCGGGGTCGTTGGGGATATTGACCCATTTGCGTGAGCCCGTCACGAAGCCTGAATTTTTACCGCGGGTGCCGGCAAGCTCACAGGCCTCCACATCAATGTCGGCATTGGCTTCCTCGTTGGCGTCATCGAGATCGTCGATATCCACCCGTGTGGAACCGACCTCAACACTCTCACAAAGAAGATAGTTTCCGTAATACTCTCCGTTGACATAAAGATCAACATGGGTTGCCTTGGAGGCATAGTAGAGTCCTACACTGTCGGAAAGCCCGAAAGCAATCATGTTTCTGATGAAGGACAGATCCAGTGCCGAAGCCAGAAGCGACCACTTCTTGGCCTTTCCCATACCGAAAAGATCGGTTTTCTTTTCAAACTTAATGTTATAGGGTTTCTTGCTCAGACCCCAAGTGGAGTTTCCTCTGCCCTTGATGTATTCAAGCTGTGCATCATAGGTCTTTTCGCCGTTTTCATAGGCGGCAAAGGTCGCTTTTTCCTTATGGGACTTGTCCGCATGAACGGCGTCCATGGAGCCGGACTCGGTCTCAATATAAACCGCCGGGATCGCATCGGAAGAAAGGACATCGAGGAAATACATCTTTCCGTCAATCTTGACAACATAGACCGTCTCCTCGCTGAAAGCATCGGTGACGGCTCCGTTGACAAGGGCCTTGTCATTTACCGTTGCCTTGCTGCCGCTGAAGCCGACCTTCAGGGCCGTTCTGTCCGCACCGTCCGGCAGAAAAATATAATATCTGCCGTTAAAGCTGCTGCGGTACCAATTAACACGGCTGGCCTCGTCCTCAAAGGGAATCACCCAAAGCTCAGGGTTTCCCGACGCTGCAAAAACCGTCATGACACCGGCGCCCGAAAGGCAGATGATCAAAGCCAGAACAAGTGACAGAACTCTCTTGGTTCTCTTTCTCATTTACAAACTCACCTCAAATTAATTTAATCATTCCGGGGAATATTAAAAATCCCTCTTATCTGAAAACATACTTTCAGACGGTAGTTTTATTTTACCATTAATTCGAACTAAAAACAACATGTATTCAAATAAAATTCATATTTTGGTAAAGTTTCACATAAATCTACCTTAAATTTTGTCGCAAGTCGGGTTACTCTCGATCCAGCCGCCGATATATTTTACAACAAAGTCAGTGAATATGATGTGAAATCCGTGAGAAAATAAAACAATTATGCGATTATTGTATCTTTTATGCCGAAATATTGCGTAATTGTATTAATAATAAAAGGTTACAAATTTGTTACTATTTTATGCTATTTTCACCCACAAGAGATCATAAAACACGCTTTCTCAGCAGTCGACAGGACAGAGACTGCCAAAAAGAAAACGCAAGAATAGAGATTTTAAGCTCCATGATTCGACACCATGTCGCTGAAATGCTCTTGAAAGCAGTAACTTGATTTATACAATTTTTTTCTGATAGGCCATCACTATGCGCTTGGGCGCATTTAGCGACAGTCTGGGCCGGGGTCAGATGACCCCGGCCCGGTACCGCCGCTATAGCTGTCAGAAGAGCTGTCCCGGCAGCTTCAGCTTTTCCTTATAAGGAAAAGTGCTGTCAAATCTCTCGGCTTCTTTTTCGTCAACGAGATATCCCTCATGGGGGCCGTAAACGCCGGTGATGCCGTCAAGGTATCCCTCTTTCAGTTCACGGCAGAGGAAGAACGAAGCGTCCTCTCCCTCAGGCAGATCCTGATAGCGGATGCCGAAATCTGACGCATAGGTGAAACCGCAATGGGAATAGAAATCGATATCCCCCTCGAAGAGTACGGCGCCGGCGCCTGTGGCGGCGGCTTTTTTCAGGGAATAATCCAGCAGAATTCTGCCGTAGCCCTGCCGTTTCAGGCGGGGCGTAATGCAAATCGGACCCATGGTAAGAACGGGACACTCCCTGCCGTCATCACACCGGATCACGGTTTTGACGAAGATGTTCTGTCCGATAATCTCACCGTCTTTTTCCATAACGAAGTCCAGCTCCGGGATAAAGTCCGGGTGATTTCTCAGCTCATGCAGAACAAAGTGCTCCAGGCAACCGGGACGATAAACATTCCAGAATGCCTCTCTGACAAGGTTTTCCACCTGACGGTGGTCGCTTTCCTTTTCGCGGCGGATCATGTAGTCATTTTTATTCATTTTTTAATTCCTCCTGATGATTGTTGACTGCAATACTGGGAGGCTTGTGTGAGAATGTATTTTACGCAAACCTCCCGGTTATGCTACACTCTCCGAGGTGTTGTTTTTCTTCAAACAGCAGTCTCCTTAAAATAGATTTTTATATAATCAAGCCTTGCGGCCTAATTAACGGATTTTTTTTGAAGCCAGGCGTCCAAAAACCGCATCTGCTCCTCTGTATGAAACCAATGCTCTCCATTTTCCATAACGGTGAGACTCGCATGATGTGTTTCCGCAAAAGCAGTTACTGTATCAATGGATGTCAGATTGTCCTTGCTGCCATACAGAATATCTGTAGCTACATTCCATGTAATGGGATTATTTCGCACAAAACAAAGATATTGCCAGGATAATTCTTCTCCAAAATCTGTTTGAATGGTTCCTTTTTCCTGCAGTTCTGATTCCGTGACATTGGCCCATCCCATCATATCCGTAATGAGTTTTTCCATATTGACGATGGGTGAAATAAAGTAAGCGTAAGCAATTTCATCCTTGATATTTGCATACATCGAAAAGAAAGCGCCGATGCTGTTTGCAAGCAAAAACACTTTGTCATACCGGATCTTCAAGGATTTAATCGCTCGACTGATTTCCTCTCCTGCTTCCCAAGGCGTCCATCCCTTATAGTCAAGACCGATCACCTCACAAGACGGAAACAGTTCTTTGTAATGCTCCGCTTCCTCTGCGTTGCCGCCTTTACCGTGTATATATAAAACTACATTCATGGTGATTCCAACTTTCTATTACTCGGTCTTAATCCTTGACAGCAGGACCACCGTCTCGACTGTTGTTTCACTGTCCCAACAGATATGCGTCACATTCTCATCCCCGTCATAAAAGACGGGGAATTTGAAATTAATACACTTTAACAGACTACCGTCAGACTGTTCTTCTTTGAATATCTCAACGCTTTCAATAAAGGTGTTAAGAAACTTCTTTTTCTCAGCATCAGTAAACTCTTTGTACATTGTACCATAATAATGCAGAAAAAGATAGACATTTTCACCTGATATTTTTTCTTCTTTTATATTTGCTATACGGGACTGCAATTCTGTTATTTGTTCTTCTACAACCTCTATCTCATCATAGAAGTCATAAAGTCTATTTTGCATATCCTGATACTTTTTATCGTAATGTCTGTCCGTAACATCAAGAGTATCAATTTGTGATGCAAGTTTTCTTTTTGCCATAACAAGCTGATTTAATTGCTTTTTGAACACTGCAAGCTCTTCTTCAAGGCCTTTTGTACTTACTCTTGTGTTTATCTTTTCGCACAAGGCTTTTTCAAACTCAGGATTAGATACAAGCCTTTCAATCACTTCTTCAACTGCACCGTTAACAACAGTCTGATTCCATTGTCTGTGATAATCGCATTTGTGTCCGTCAACCTTCATTCGATGCTTACAAGCATAATAAAAGTGGTCTTTGTAGATTGTACCGTCAGGCTTTTTCTTGCGGTTAATATTGCCGTACATTGCCGCACCGCAAACAGGACAGCGAAGCAACCCTGATAATAAATGCTCGTGTTCAAGATTATAAATCTTCTCCCTTTTAACACCTAACATTTTACGCTTCTGTTGAGCAAGCTCCCAATCTTCAACAGATACTATAGCTTCGTGAATACCGTCA
>JAQXMV010000090.1 GCA_029013165.1 Oscillospiraceae bacterium
CCACAGCCGCCTCTTCATCGGGAATCTCTCCCTCAACCGGATCATACCCGCGGTTTTCACCGGACTTTTTTTGTAAATCTACCCTTAGCTTTCAAAAAGGCTAAGGGCCTTTTTGAAATTTATTGAAAAAAATACCAAAAAACTGTTGGCAATATCTTCGTTTTGTTATATAATGTATCAGTATAATTATGTACATAACCAACTACGGAGGTGCTCAATGGCTTTTAAATACTCGGTTTCCTTGGCAAAGCTGCTAAAGGATCATCAGTTTGAAACACTGTATCTGCCCAAGGATCCTTCTGAAATCTTCATCTCTTCGCCCGATGTCAACAGGCCGGGACTGATCCTTTCGGGTTTCGAGGCGCATTTTGACAGCGCGAGAATCAATTACCTCGGCAAGACGGAGATTGATTTTATCAACAGCTATCATGCCACCGAACGGTATAACCGCATTGACCGGTTCATGTCAAAAAAGCCGGTATGTATCATCATATCGAGAAATCTGAAATGTCCCAAGGAGTTCCTTGAGCTGGCTCCGAAATACGGCGTGCCGATCCTTTTAACTTCGGATACCACCTCGAGATCCATGGCTGCGATTATTGCTTACCTCAATGTGGAGCTTGCCGAGCGAATCACCCGTCACGGTGTCTTTGTCGAGGTATATGGTGAAGGTGTGCTGATCCTCGGGGACAGCGGCGTCGGCAAGAGCGAAACGGCCGTTGAGCTGATCAAGCGCGGTCACCGGCTGATTGCCGACGATGCCGTCGAAATTAAAAAGACCGGTTCCAAGACGATTGTCGGCTCAGCGCCGGACAATATCCGGCACTTCATTGAACTGAGAGGTATCGGTATTATCAACGCCAGACGAATATTCGGTATGGGCGCCGTCAAGCTGTCGGAAAAAATTGACATGGTCATTCAGCTGGAACCATGGGACAGTGAAAAGGTATATGACCGCATGGGCATAGAAAACGAGTTTACGCAGATTCTTGATGTCAGGGTGCCCTATACTGTGGTGCCGGTCAAGCCTGGACGAAATCTTGCCGTGATCATTGAAGTGGCCGCCATGAATAACCGACAGAAGAAAATGGGTTATAACGCGGCAAGAGAGCTGATGCATAATCTCGGCATGGTGGAAGATATTATTCCCCAGGAAGATGAAATTAAAATTTGGGGTAATTTTTGAGAGGAGCAAATAAAATGTATAGAGTTGGTGTAGATCTCGGCGGTACCAATATCGCCGTAGGAGTTATTAATGAGAAATATGAGATCATAGCAAAGGCAGGAAGGAAAACCAATCTGCCAAGACCTGCTGCTGAGATTTTCAGTGATATCTGCGACTGTATCCTGGAGGCAGTCTCCAAAGCCGGTCTTGATATTAGCGACATCGCGTCCATCGGTGTCGGTACGCCCGGTTCCTGCGACAAGGAAAACGGCGTGATCCTCTATGCAAATAATCTCGGCTTTGACCATGTGCCGGCCGTTGACCTGATCCATGAGAGAATACCGGGTGTGAAAGTTTACATTGAAAACGACGCCAACAGTGCCGCGCTGGGTGAGGCCCTGGCCGGAACGGGCAACGGAAAGAACAGCTTTATTGCCATCACCCTGGGTACCGGTGTCGGCGGCGGTATCGTCCTCGACGGAAAGCTCCTCACCGGCTGTAACGACGCCGGAGGAGAGCTCGGACATATTACCATTAAATTTGACGGAAAGCCCTGCAACTGCGGCAGAATCGGATGCTGGGAGTGCTATGCCAGCGCCACAGCCCTTGTCAATCAGACAAAGGAAAAAATGCTCGAGGATAAAGACAGCGTTATGTGGGAGCTCTGCGGCGGAAAAATCGAAAACGCCGGCGGCAGAACCGCTTTTGATGCCATGAGAAAGGGTGACAAAAGCGGAAAAGAGGTCGTTGACCGTTATATCCAGTATATCGCGGTCGGAACGGCTGACATCATCAATATTTTCCAGCCGGACATGATATGCTTCGGCGGCGGTATCTGCAACGAGGGAGAAACACTTCTGGCTCCCCTCAGAGAGCAGGTTGCCAAAATGCGATACAGCAAGGGTCAGGTGAAACAGACGGAAATCTGCCGCGCGAAGCTCGGTAATGACGCCGGCATTATCGGTGCCGCTTTGGTTGAATATTAATTTTCGGGGGTTTTCCTTTGAATAAACTGTTAGAAAAGCTGAAAAATAGCTCTCTGAATTATAAAATCAACGAGCCCATGAGTTTGCATACGACTTTTAAGACCGGCGGCGATGCCTCTCTTTTCATTGAGCCCGGCAGCGAAGATGAACTGGTATCTGTTCTGGCTCTTTGCCGGGAGACCGGTGCCCGGCCCTTTATCATCGGAAACGGCAGCAATCTTCTGGTCAGCGATTCGGGTATCAACGACAAAGCCGTCATTCATATATCCGGCGGCTTTTCCGATATAGAACTGCTGGACGAAACCACGATCCGGGCTGGTGCCGGAGCCGGACTTTCCGCGGTGTGTAAATTTGCCCTTTCCAAGGGCCTGACGGGTCTTGAGTTTGCCTATGGCATACCGGGTTCCTGCGGCGGAGCCGCTTTCATGAATGCCGGTGCTTACGGCGGAGAAATGAAAGATGTTGTCGCTTACTGCGAGCATATTTCTCTTGACGGAGAACCGGGCAGATATAACACTGACGAACTGGATTTTTCCTACCGCCACAGCGCCTATTCCCGCGGTGACAAGGTGATTACGGCCGTGGTACTGCGCTTGAAAAAGGGTGACCCGGAGACAATAGCGGAAAAAATGACGGAGCTTCTCGGCCGCAGAAAAGAGAAGCAGCCCCTGGAATACCCCAGTGCCGGAAGCGTTTTCAAGCGTCCCGAGGGATATTTTGCCGGCGCTCTCATCGAGCAGTCCGGCCTGAAAGGGAAAAGAATCGGCGGCGCCATGGTCAGCACGAAGCACGCCGGTTTCATCATCAACTATGACAGGGCGACCACCCGGGATATTCTTGACCTGATTCGATATTGTCAGGAGACGGTATATGAAAAGTTTTCTGTGAAACTGGAAACGGAAATCAGATTTGTCTGAACGGTGATTCATTATGGAGCTTGTGATTGTTACGGGGCTTTCCGGTGCCGGAAAATCCTGTGTTATGAACGCGATGGAGGATATCGGCTTTTTCTGCGTGGATAATCTGCCGGTAAAAATGGTGCCCGTTTTTGCCGAGGAGATGAAGGGCGACGGAAGATATCAACGGGTTGCCGTGGTCTGCGATATCCGCGCCGGACTGACTGCCGAGGATCTTCAGCATTCCAAAGCTCTGCTGGATGAGCAGGGCATAAACTATAAACTGCTTTTCATCGAGTGCAGACAGGATGTGCTTTTCAGCCGTTATAAGCAGTCCAGGCGCAGTCATCCGCTGATGGACGAGGATGTCTCGCTGTTGCTTGCCATACGCAAGGAGGAAAAGCTCCTGAGTGCCGTCAAGAATATGTGCGATTACCGCCTTGACACAACGCAGCTCAGCGTCTCTTCCTGCAAGATCAGGGTGATGGGCCTTTTCTGCGAAAACATGAATTCCCTCATGCATATTCACTGTATGTCTTTCGGTTTTCGCCACGGTGTGCCCGAGGACGCAGACTTCGTCTTTGATGTGCGTTTTCTGCCGAATCCTTATTACATCAGTGAGCTCAAGGACAAGACGGGTCTGGATCCTGAAGTCAGCGAATATGTGATGAAATACAGCGCTGCCAATATTTATCTGGAAAAACTGCGGGAAATGCTTGATTTCCTTGTGCCCGAATGTATCCATGAGGGCAGAAGTCAGCTGGTCATTGCCGTGGGCTGCACCGGCGGACACCACCGCAGTGTCACTTTTGCACAAAGTCTATATGAATATCTCGAGAGTAAAAACTACAATGTCAGCGTCAGTCACAGAGATATGCAGAAATAATCAACGGAGGCAACTATGTCATTTTCATCGAAGATCAAAGACGAACTGCTGAAAATCACCGATATGCCGCCCTGCTGTGTTCATGCCATGGCATACGGTATGCTGTTGTTCGGCCGCAGTTTCAATGAATACGATATTTCCATCATGACTGACAATGCAGGAGTAGCCGAAAGATACAAAAGCTGTCTGGAGAGCACCTGCGGCGTGAAGCCGGAGTGTACGGTCTCCGAGGCAGGAAAATACACCGTCAGCCTTCGGTCGGCCGCAGACCGTAAAAAGGTGCTGTCCTGTTTTTCCAATACCGGCAACGAGAAGTTTGTACGCATCGACAGAGGCAATCTCCTCAACGAGAGCAACAGCGCCGATGAAGAGTCGGAGAGCATCAACTGCTGTAATGCCGCCTTTCTGCGCGGCGCCTTCCTTTCCTGCGGCACCTGCTCCGATCCGAATAAAAGCTATCATATCGAGTTTGTGGCGCCCTTTCGGACGCTGAGCCTTGACCTGATGAAGCTGCTGACAGACTTTGACCTGAAAGCCAAGCACATGGTAAGGCGCGGAATCAATGTCATTTACATAAAGGACAGCGCCAATATTGAGGATCTGCTGACGCTCATGGGGGCGCAGTTTTCCGCCATGGAGATCATGAATATAAAAATATATAAAGATGTCCGCAATCTCACTAACCGCCGCAATAATTTTGAAAACGCCAACCTCACACGAACGGTTTACGCTTCGGTGGATCAGGCCAGGGCGATCGAAAAATTGGAGCAGAGCGGACTGCTGTCCGAGCTCAGTGAGGATCTTCGCACCGTTGCGAGACTGCGAATGGAAAATCCCGACATGAGCCTTCGGCAGATCGGCGACCTTTGTTCGCCGCCCATGAGCCGTTCCGCCGTGAATTACCGTCTGAAAAGACTCATGGAAATGGCGGAAAAACCGGACAACCATAGACCCTCATCGGAGGTAAACCAGTTTGAGTAAAAATAATTTTTCCGTTCCTCAGGAGGAACTTGCCAGACAAAGAGAATATACCGATCTTGTCAGAACCGTGATTTCTTCGCGTTACCCCCAAGCTCATCCCAAGGCTTTCGTTCACACCTACGGCTGTCAGGGCAATGTGGCCGACGGCGAGAGGCTCAAGGGAATGCTGCAGGACATGGGGTATGATTTCACCGAAAGGGCCGAAGAGGCGGATCTGGTGCTTTATAACACCTGCGCCATACGCGAACACGCCCAGGACAGAGTTTTCGGTAATGTCGGTGCTCTCAAGCCCATCAAAAAACAGCGTCCCGGTATGATCATCGCCCTGTGCGGCTGCATGATGCAGCAGCAAAGCGTTGCCGAAAAGATCAGGGAAAGCTACAGCTTTGTCGATCTAGTTTTCGGCACTCATGTGGCCTATAAGCTACCGGAATTTATCTATCAGTGTCTTTGCTCGGGAAAGCGTGTTTTCGATCTTTCCGGCGGAGACGGCAATATTGCCGAGGGACTTCCGATCCGGCGTGACGGCACCTTTAAGGCGTGGATTCCCATTATGTACGGCTGCAATAACTTTTGCTCCTACTGTATCGTGCCCTATGTCAGAGGCCGCGAGAGAAGCCGCGACTTTGACGCGGTCCTGCAGGAGGCCAAAGAGGTCATTGACGCCGGCTACAAGGAGATCACGCTCCTCGGTCAGAATGTCAATTCCTATAACAGGGACTTAGAAAAGGACAAGCAGTTCCCGGCTCTTTTAAAGGCCATCAGCGAGCTGGAGGGCGATTTCATCATTCGCTTTATGACCTCCCACCCGAAAGACTGCACCGAAGAGCTGCTTCAGGTGATGGCCTCCAGTGAAAAGATCGCCAAGCATCTCCATCTGCCTTTTCAGTCGGGTAACGACCGGGTTCTTCGGGAGATGAACCGTCATTATGACCGGAAAAAATATCTTGAGCTGATCGAAAGAGCCTATGAGCTCATGCCGGAGCTTTCGATCACTAGCGATGTGATTGTCGGCTTCCCCGGCGAGACTTATGAGGAATTCTGCGATACCCTTTCTCTTGTGGAGAGAGTGAAATATACCTCTCTTTTCACTTTCATTTTTTCGCCGCGGCCCGGTACCAAGGCTTTCTCGATGCCCGATCCGGTGTCCCGTGAAGAAAAAGGACGATGGTTCCGTGAACTGACGGATCTGCAGGAAAAGATCGCAGGGGAGCGCACCGCTTCCATGAAAGGCAGGGTTTACCGTGTGCTCGTGGAGGAAAAAGCCAAGGGTGAGGGTATGCTCTGCGGCAGAACCGAGGGGAATATCATGATTGAATTTCCCGGTGATGAGAGCCTGATCGGTTCTTTCGCCAATGTTAAGGTAACCAATCCGAGAACATGGATTGTTTATGGTGAATTCGTGAAATAAAGACCCGGAAACGGGTGTTTATGATAAATAATATCTATACAAGGAGTACAGACAAATGGACATTATCAAACTCACAAGAGAACTCGGTGCCGCCATTCAGCAGGATGAGCGCTATCTCGCTTTTACCAGAGCCAAGCAGGCCAACGAGCAGGACGCCGAGCTGAACGATCTTATGGGCAAGATTCAGCTGGTTCAGATGAACTATCAGATGGAAGCCTCCAAGGAAGAACCCGATCACGAAAAGATGGCTTCTTTCGAGCAGGAGTTTAACGGCCTTTATGAGCAGTTCATGGCCAATGAAAACATGAAAGCCTATGACGAAGCAAGAGCACAGATCGACTCCATGATGAATTACATCATGCAGATTCTCGGCCTTTGCGTCAACGGTGCCGACCCGGCAACCTGCGAGCCTGAGCCCGAGCATGAGCACGACTGCGGCGGTTCCTGCTCCGAGTGCAGCGGCTGCCATTGATTGCCAAACCGGCAATAAAGAATTGAAAAATCACGGGAGGAAAAACAAAATGTCCGAAATGACGCCGATGATGGCACAGTATCTTGAAATCAAAAAAGGTTATAAAGACGCAATTTTGTTTTTCCGCCTGGGCGATTTTTACGAGATGTTTTTTGACGATGCCAAAATTGCCTCCAAGGTTCTGGAACTGACGCTGACGGAAAAGAGCTTTTCCAAGGGAAAAAAGGCACCCATGTGCGGCGTGCCCTTTCACTCGGCAGAGCCCTATATCGCCAAGCTCGTTTCCGGCGGCTATAAGGTCGCGATATGCGAGCAGGTGGAGGATCCGGCCACGGCCAAGGGAATCGTCAAAAGAGATGTCGTAAGAATCGTGACCAAGGGCAGTATCATCGAAAACTCACTCCTTGACGAGTCAAAAAATAACTACCTTGCCGTCATTTATATGGACGAGAGCGCGTCGGCTTTGTGTTTTACCGATGTTTCCACCGGCAGACTGAATCTGACCTGCTTTGATAACTCGCCCTCCATGGAAAACAACATCGTCAACGAGCTGGGTGTGTTTTCGCCCAGTGAAATCGTGCTTTCACCTGCCTGCGCCGAAAGGCAGACGGTTTGCAGTTTTATTTCCAAGCGTATCGAGGCCTCCTGCGAGATGCCCGAGGAAAGCTATTTTGACCTGGGTGACTGTGCCCGGGTTTTCACCGAGCACTTTTCCCGGGAAAAGGCCGACAGCTTTTCTTTCGGACAGATTCCGCAGGCTGTCATTGCTGTGGGCGCCACGCTGAAATATCTGAAAAATGTGCAGAAAAACGATCTTTCCAATATCCGCGATGTCAATTACTATTCGGAAAACCAGTATATGAAGCTGGACTATAACACCCTGCGGAATCTTGAAATCCTCGAGACCATGCGCGACAGAGAAAAGAAAGGCTCGCTTTTGTGGGTGCTGGATAAGACCAAGACCTCCATGGGCCGGCGTCTGCTGCGCACATGGCTGGAAAAACCCCTTGTGAATATGGTCAATATCATCAGGCGGCATAATGCGGTCAACGAGTTGTACGGCAATTCCGTGAAGCTCTCACAGCTCACGGAATCACTGAAAAATGTCTTTGACATGGAACGGCTCATGACGAGAGTCATGTATGAAAGCGCCAACGCCAGAGACCTCAACGCCCTGAGACAGACCATAGAAAACATACCCGAAATTAAAATCTCCCTCTCGGACTGCGAAAGTCTGGAGCTGAAAAAGCAGTTTACGGCGCTCGATCTTCTCGATGATGTCAGAGAGCTGATTGACGCCTCTATTGTCAGTGAGGATATTCCTTTCACCGTCAGAGAGGGCGGCATGATCCGGAACGGCTTCAGCGAAGAACTCGATGAGCTGCGTGAAATCCAGAAAAACGGACAGCGCTTCGTTCTGGATATCGAAAGACGCGAGCAGGAAAGAACGGGGATTCCCAAGCTGAGAACGGGTTATAACCGGGTTTTCGGCTACTATATCGAAGTGACAAATTCCTATAAGGATCTTGTTCCTGAGGATTATGTCCGTAAGCAGACCCTTGCCAACTGCGAAAGATACATTACGCAGGAGCTCAAGGATCTCGAAAGCAAAATTCTCGGCGCACAGGAGAGAATCGTCAAGTTAGAGTATGAAATCTTCTGTCAGATCCGCAGTACCGTCGCCGCAGAATATAACCGCATACAGAAAACCGCCGAAGCACTGGCGCATATTGATGTTTTCTGCTCCCTTGCTTCGGTAGCTCTCGAAAGAGGCTACACCATGCCCGTGATGACCGAAACTACGGCTATCAGAATATCCGACGGCAGACATCCTGTGGTGGAGGCCGTCCTTGACGATGCGCCTTTTGTACCCAATGATACTTATATGGACTGCGAAGAAAATCGCTGTGCCATCATCACCGGACCCAATATGGCCGGTAAATCCACCTACATGAGACAGGTGGCGATCATCTGCCTTATGGCACAGATCGGCTCTTTTGTTCCCGCCCGCAGTGCGGAGCTTTCCGTGGTGGACAGCATTTTCACCAGGGTCGGCGCCTCAGACGATCTGGCAACGGGACAGTCCACCTTTATGGTGGAAATGAACGAGGTGTCCACGATCCTCAAAAATGCCGGCAAAAGAAGCCTGATTATACTCGACGAGGTAGGCAGGGGAACCTCCACCTTTGACGGCATGAGTATCGCTCGCGCCGTACTGGAATATATTGCCGACAAAAAGAAAATCGGTGCCAAGACGCTTTTTTCCACCCACTATCATGAGCTCACGGAGCTTGAGGGACAGATCGAGGGGGTGAATAACTATAATATCTCCGTTAAAAAGCGAGGGGATAATATCACCTTCCTGCGCCGCATCGTCCGCGGTCGTGCCGACGGCAGTTACGGTATTGAGGTGGCCAAGCTGGCCGGAATACCCAATAGCGTTGTCAGCAGAGCCCGTGTCATTCTCCGGGAACTGGAAAGCGGCAGCAGCGGCCAGAGCCCGATGCATACGGTCTTTGCCGATGAAGAGCCCCAGCAAGATTTGCAGCTTTCTCTCGGCGGCACCTTAGACGATGAAATCATCGAATCCATCAGAAATATTGACATCAATACCCTCACGCCCATCGAAGCGCTTACAACGCTCCACGAGCTGATCAAGAAAGCAAGACGCACGAATATGTAAGCAAAAGAAAGGATGAGACGACCGATGGCAAAAATCAATTTACTTCCCAAGCATATCGCTGAACTGATTGCGGCCGGAGAGGTCGTCGAAAGGCCTGCCAGTGTCGTGAAAGAGCTGATGGAAAACGCTGTGGACGCAGGTGCCACGACCATTACTCTTGAAATCAGAGGCGGCGGTGTTCAGTATATCCGCATCACCGACAACGGCTGCGGAATCGATCACGAGGATGTGCCGAAAGCCTTTCTCAGCCACACCACCAGCAAGGTGAAAACCGAGCAGGATCTCAATTCTATTTTCACGCTCGGTTTCCGCGGCGAGGCCCTTGCCTCCATTGCCGCCGTGTCACGCACAGAGGTGCTGACCAAAACCGCCGAGGATACCCTCGGCACGACCTATTCCATTGCCGGCGGCGTGCAGAACACCTATGACCGTGCCGGCTGTCCCGACGGAACCACCGTTGTTGTCCGCGATCTTTTTTATAATACACCGGCAAGAATGAAATTTCTCAAAAAAGATGTCTATGAGGCCAATGCCGTGGCTGATGTGGTGGATAAGATCGCCCTTTCCCATCCGGAGATCAGTGTTCGCTTTATCCGCGAGGGGAAACAGGCACTCATTACGCCCGGTGACGGAAAACTCATGTCGGTCATTTATTCGGTCTTCGGCAGAACCTTTGCCGAAAGTCTGATACCTATCGATTATCACCTGGACGGTGTGGATGTGGAGGGCTTTGTCTGCAAACCATCCTCCTCCCGCCCCTCAAGAGCGATGCAGTATTTCTTCCTCAACGGACGGTATATCAAATCCCGTTCCTGTGCCGCTTCTATGGAAAACGCCTATAAGAATTCTGTCATGGTGGGTAAATTTCCCAGCTGTGTGCTGAATATCAGGGTTCGTCCCGAGGTGGTCGATGTCAATGTTCATCCGGCAAAAACAGAAGTGCGCTTCAGTGATGAGAGAAAAGTCTCCTCAGCAGTTTATTTTGCCGTGAAATCTGCCATTGACGCCCATGACACCATGCCGGAGGTGGATCTCTCACGGGCGGCCAAGCTGACACGAAAAGCGATCCCCGAAGCCATACAGCTCATTTTGGATGAAGATCCGGCGCCTGCGGCACCGAAGTCTTCTGTGACTTTGCCGCCAAAAGCCGAGCCGGGTGTTAAAGCGAAACCGAAAGAGAACTTCTGGGGCAAGATGAGCGCCGGAGAATACACTTCCTCTGCCGAAAAGAAAGGTTTCTCTTCTGAAAAAATAAAAAAAACCGAGGATTCGGCTCCGGATCTGATCAAGGAATTTCGCCAAAAAAAGGCTCAGGAAAGCCGCGAAAAAAGTGTAGCCGAGAAGCCGAAACCGAATCTCTTTGTGTCGGAAACCACTGCGCCTCACACTGAGAAAGAAGCCGAAGAAAAGGCAAAGCCTGCGGCCGATCCGGTGAAAAAACAGCCGGAAACCACAGCTGTCAAGGTCACCACTGCCGATAAGCTGCCGCCGAGGCCTCTGAGACTTCTGGGTGAAGTGTTTAAAACCTATAT
>JAQXMV010000091.1 GCA_029013165.1 Oscillospiraceae bacterium
GGGTGCGTTGTTGACAATCGCCTCCAGATTGGACGGGCTGGCCACCAGATCATTTTGCGCTCTGACGATCACCGTCGGTATCTGCAAAGCCGAAAAAGCCTTCAGATCCGAGCCCTTGGCATGAGAGGTCATAATGGTGATACCCGTACCGGTACCCTTGGCAGAGATCGGCTTTGTGATGCGATCCAGATCATAGTCCTTGGCATATTCCATATCGCTGAAGCTCATGGCCACAAGGAGTCTGACCAGGGGCGGACATTTCACCGCCGCGGCAATCATCACATCAAAAACCTTACCCATCAGCGGATGGGACATGATCTTGCCGACAGAAGCAGGAAGCTCTGCCGAGGTCTGGGGCGCGAAAAGCACCAGACCGGTAACCTTATCCTGATGCTCACAGGCAAGATTGATCGCAATACCGCCGCCCATGGAATGACCGCCTACAACCCAGGTGCCACCGAGATTTTCCATCAGAGAGAAGATCACTTCCTCTCTGGAAAGCAGTGCTGTATTGGCCGTCTCCCGGGAGGAATAGCCGAAATTCGGCACATCAACGGTGACAACGCGGTATCCGGCCTTACTGTATTCCTCGGCAATCCCTTCAAGAGACGCCGTGGAAAGACAAAAGCCGTGAATGAGCAGGATCTGATTTTTGGCTTTTTCTTCGGGCTCATAGACTCTGTAATGCAGCGTATAGTCTCCGACCTCAAAAAAAGCGCTGTTGTCATAGGGCTTTTCGGCTGTATCCCCGGCAAAAACGGGAAGGGCCAGGCCGATGGCAAGAATCAAACATAACAGAAGAGAAAAAGTCTTTTTCATAGTATTAACACTCCTTTTTCATTTTATTAATATTCCCTCTTAATCATACATCATATCATGATGTTTTTTCAAGAGGAAATTACAAAAAAGCCGTATACCTTTC
Organism: Oscillospiraceae bacterium; assembly: GCA_029013165.1. Taxonomy (GTDB): domain Bacteria; phylum Bacillota; class Clostridia; order Oscillospirales; family Acutalibacteraceae; genus UBA6857. Next base: position 923 of record JAQXMV010000091.1, read on the forward strand.
GGCATACGGCAAAAAGCTCTGATTATTTTCCAAACAGCAGAAATTCAGTTGTTATTCTTTCCTTTTCTGGAATAGCCACCGTGATAGGAATCATTTGAACGGCGCAGATCCGTCATTTTTTCATCGCTGACCTGCTTGAAGCGAGCCATCATTTCCTCAAAGGACATATTGTCACTGCTCTGAGGCTTGGCCTGACCCTGCCACACATTGGCAGTGTTTCTCTGTCTGTCTCTCGGCCTTTTCTGTCTCGGCTGAGAATCCTTAGCGGGAGGATCCATCGCTTTCTTGATGGAAAGGCTGATCTTGCCCTCGTCGGTGATCCCGACAACCTTGACCTTGACCTCCTGGCCCTCTTTCAGGTGTTCCTTGATGTCCTTGACAAAGGTATTGGAAACCTCCGAGATATGTACCATTCCGCTTTTACCCTCGGGCAGGCTGACAAAAGCACCGAATGTCGTCAGACCTGTGACCTTGCCTTCAACGATTGCTCCAATTTCAAGCATAAAAAGATGTTATCCTCCTAAGATTTTATTCACCGTATGAAGAGTCATAAAATACCTTTTCTCCGGGTTTACAGTATCCGTACTCTTCTCTGGCGATTTTTTCAAAATATTCGTCCTGATTCTCTCCGTTCAGGATGCTCGCGATGTCGCTGCTCTGCTCGTCCATTGCGGTGATGTCCTGTTTCATGGTGTCAATTTTATCATTCATGTCGTCAATTTTCTTACAGTTGGCGACGATCTGAAACACTGCGAGCATAAAGGTGCAGACAACCACTAAAATCCAAAGCAGGCGTGTTTTTCTGAATTTTCTCTTTTTCGGCTTCGCTTCCCCAATATCTCTGACAGCCAACACAAACACCTCTTTGAAATTCATTATACACGATTTAGTATACGGATTTTTTTCTTTTTTTCAAGAGGATTTTGCTAATATTCTCAAATTTTTTTCGTTTATGCTCTGCAGCCGGTGGTCTGTCGACGGACTGCTTCTTATTTTTCCGCCTCTGCATCTCCTGAGCTGCCCTCTCAGCGATCCGGTGGATCCTTCGCCGCAGGAAGCGCATCAGCTTCACCGCCGGAGAAAAAATCAACTTCAACAGACGCCGGATGGCCCTGCCGCAGACAGCAAAGGGCGCGGAGAGTTTTTTGCCGAGGGTAAAATGAAAAGCCAGACCGCCCAAAAGCTGAGCCGAGATGATATTCAGCCGCACCTCACCGCTGTTAAAGATCACCATGAAGAAAAAGGACAGCACCGACGCGGTGACACTGAAAAAAATATCCTGAAAGATCACAGCCCCGTTCCGGCTGCTGATCAGCCGCCTGACGGCGACCACCGCTTCATAATAAACGGCAAGCAGCACACCGAAGCCGAGACCCTGCAAAAACACATAAATCTGCCGCGACAGCGGCTCCGTGTAATTCATCGGAACACCTTCGAGAAGAAACCGCCGGATCGTTCCGGGCGTTCAAGATAAGTCATGGCGCAGATCTTGCCCTCCACACTCAACTCGCCTTTTTCGATATTCAGGCAGGTAATATGCAGTCCCTCACCGCTGATGGTCAGCTCCCCCATATCCGTGCAGGCCACAATGACCTGCTCGTCAAAGGAATCCACATCGGTCACACCGCTGACGCTCAGCTCGCTTCTGTCCTTGAGCAAAATGCTGTGGGGCAGTATAATTTTGTCAGTTTTTTCATTCATAAGAAAACAACCTCCCTACTCAAGATTATTCCGTAGGAAGGCAGTTTATTCTGTTAGGGTGAAAAGTATAAATAAAGTTTTGCTTTCAGGCCGGGTTCGGATTATATCACCTCACAGGATTTTATACATCAGCCCCGCATCGTTTTTTGTCGCGTGTTCGCTGACCAGCAGTACCTCTGCTTTCAGCAGGTTTTCACCCATCTGTATTTCGATGATGTCACCGATCTTCACATCGTAGGAAGCACGGGCAACCTTGCCGTTGACCATCACATGCTTGGCGTCGCAGACCTCGTTGGCGATAGTTCTGCGCTTGATCAGACGGGAAACCTTGAGATATTTGTCAAGTCTCATCCTGTCACCTCCGTTGTTTTTATACTCTCGGTTGGAAAGACAGTCTGAGCCGCAACTGTCGTTGCGGCTCAAGTCCTTGTCCGTGTTTACGCCTGATTATTTAACAGCGTTTTTGAGAGCAGCGCCTGCCTTGAATGAGGGGAGCTTTGCGGCTGCGATTTCGATTGATTCGCCGGTCTTGGGGTTGTGACCTGTTCTGGCAGCTCTTTCCTTAACCTCAAAAGTACCGAAGCCGATGAGCTGAACCTTATCGCCGGCCTTGAGAGCCTCTTCGATAGAGCCAAGAACGGCTGTGAGTGCCTTCTCAGCGTCCTTCTTTGAGATTTCAGCCTTTGCTGCAACTGCGTTGATCAATTCGGTTTTATTCATTTGTTTTTCCTCCAAACAAAATATATTTTCCACGAGATAGATCTTTGAACTAATCTCAATTGGATTCTAAAGATTCTTTTGCCTCATCCCAGAGCTTATCCAGCTCATGAATGGACGTAGCCTGCATATCGATGCCTCTTTCGGCGGCGAGCTCTTCGACTCTGAGAAAGCGTGAAATAAACTTTTCATTTGCACGGGTCATGGCCGTCTCGGAATCAACACCAATAAAACGGGAGATATTGACGCAGGAGAAAAGCATATCACCCAGCTCCTCCTCCATGGCGTCCTGACTGCCGCAGGCAATGGCCTGATGCAGCTCTTCGGTCTCTTTCTGCAGGGCTTCAAAAGCGCCGTCAACGCTGTCCCAGTCAAAGCCGGCTTTTTTCGCCTTGGACTGGATCTTCTGGCCGCGCATGAGAGCCGGCAGTTCTCTGGGCACCTTGAGCATGGAAGAGCCCTGGGTTTTCTGACCCTTTGACTTTCTCTTGATCGTGTCCCAGTTGGAGAGCACCTCGTCAGCGCCGTCAACCTTCACATCACCGAAAACATGGGGATGACGCTCGATGAGCTTTTTGCAGATTCCGTCGGCAACATCGGAAAAATCAAAGCTGCCTTTTTCCGTTTCCATCTCGGCGTGAAAGACAACCTGCAGCAGCACATCGCCCAGCTCTTCCAAAAGCAGTTCCCTGTCCTTTTTATTGATCGCCTCCACAACCTCATAGGTTTCCTCAATGAAGTTGTTTTTGATGCTCTCGTGGGTCTGCTCTGCATCCCAGGGACAGCCGCCGGGAGAACGGAGAATATGCATGATCTGCAAAAGATCGTTGATATCATATTTTTCTTTGAACTCAAAATTTATCATATGCAAAACCTCAACGGGTCTATTTTACCCTAATAATCCAAATTTTGCAAGGACTTTTGCAATTTTTTCTCCTTTTGGTAACATTTCCACATCATCTTTTGCCACGCCTTTGAGCAAAAGCAGGGTTACAACATAGGTGATACCGCCAAGGCCGATGGCAACAATACCCACCAGGCGGCTGTCGATCATCAGCTTTTCGGAAATGAGCCAGTTGGAAGCGAAAGCCACGATGCCGCACAGTGCCGCCGAAATGAAAGGCTTGAGATAAACCGAAAGGAAGCTGATTTTCACACCTGTCATTTTCAGCAGATAATAGAGATTGACGGCAAAGATGATGATATAGCAAACGGTGGTGCTGATGGGCGCACCGTTGATGTTGATGTTCGGATTGCCGATGAGAATATAGTTGAGCAGAATTTTTGCACAGGAGCCCAGGGCAATAGATTTGATGGGGATATCCATTCTGCCCACGGCCTGAAGCATATTGGTCATGGGTGAAGTGGCGGCAAAGAGGAAAATGCCCAGACCGTAAACCCGGAGCATCGGCTCCGCGATGGGGATCATGTCCTGACGGGAAGAATAAAGGATCTCGAGAATCGGTCCGGGAATGGCGGCGATACCCAAGCCTGCCGGCATGGCGATCATCATCGTCACACGAAGGACAGTCTCAATGGTGCCCTTGATCTCTTTTTTGTTTTTCGCGGCCCAGGCGGAGGTCAGCGCCGGTATGGCACTGATGCCGAGAGTGAGCGTAATGGTAGGAATCAGGTTTTTGATGTTGAGCACGGCGCCGTGGGTACCGTAAAGATAATTGTGTATGCCCTCATCGAGGGTCTGTGACGCGGCCAGAGAAGCGCCGTACATATTCTTGATGATCTCGGAGCCGGATTCAATGGCATAGGCCAGGCGGCTGCGGATCGTCAGATCGTCGATCATGTTGCTGATATTGAGCACAACGGAGCTCAGGGCAACGGGGGCGGCGATGCGAATAAGATTCTTTCGGATCGTCTTGTCGCTTTCCGGCGACGGAGAATTGACAATCTCCTCACGGGTGAAGCCGAAGCCGTGGCGCTTATAGCGGATATAAAGATACAAAAGGCCCAGCATGGAGCCGAGGGTTACACCCAAAATCGCCACAGCGGCCGCATAGGGATACATGACAGCCAGTGCCTCGGCCTCGTTTTTGACCTCGGTGCCGAAAACCGTTGCCGCGCCGTCAACGGCTCTTTCACGGTATGTAGAGAGCCAATGGTTAAAGCACACATAAGTGGCGGAAAGGCCGAAGGCCAGCTTCACCGCCGCTTCGATCACCTGAGAAACGCCGGTAGGCGTCATGTTCTTGAGTCCCTCGTAATAGCCGCGGAAAGAGGACATCATACAGCAGAAAAGCACGCAGGGTGCCACAGCCATGACGCTGACGAAATTCATGGGAGATCTCACCATGACGGAATAAGGATAGGCAATGAGCATCAGGATCGTCGTTCCGGCAAGTCCCACAATAAAGAAAAGCCGACGGGAAACATGGAATATCCGCTGGGCGTCCTTGATTCTGCCGAACTCCACATTCTGCGAAACCATCTTGGACACAGCAACGGGAAGTCCCGCCATGGATATGGCATAAAGGGGGTTATAAATAGCATAGGCGCCGGTGAAATATCCGTAGCCCTCCGGCGTTAAAAGGTTGGTCAGCGGTATCTTATATACCGCGCCGATGAGTTTGACGATAACCGTTGCGATGGCCAGTACGCCTGCACCTGTGAGCAGTGACTGCTTTTTTCTTTCTGCCACGATGTCATCTCCTTTATCTATGGTTCATTTTCATTTTATTTCACTTTTCAGCCGATAAATTCCCTGAGCAGAGAATTTTCCGGCACCGCCTGCTGCGAAATGGAAGAAAAGGCACTGAGCTTTTCCGAAAGTGCCCGGGCTGTAGGATAGTATACACTGTCATGGGGCAAATGGTCAAGTAGTTCCATTGCAATATTTTTAAATAGGCAGGGTTCATAGGCGTGGGTGGAGTCGATCCGGATATCGGCGTCGGCGCTGTAAGGGAAAAGATAGCGGTCCTCCCCCATGCGTACACCGTTCCAGAGATAAAAGGTATACTCCACGGAGCTGTTGCGGAAATGATAATCCCTGACCATGCGCCGGATAAAGCGCATATCTCTTTTATTGAGCAGAAGATTGCCGTCATCGTACATTCTGCTGGAGACGCTGACATAGATTTTTTTCAGGCTTTCGCCTGAAAGCGGTTCTGTGATCAGCGGATTGATGGCATGAAGTCCCTCAACGATAATAATTTCATCAGCGCTGACTTCCAGATTTCGGAAGCCGTCACGCCTTTTGGTGATGAAGCTGAACTGAGGAACCTCGGCAGAGCCGGTCTCGATGAGCTGACGCAGACTACCGGTGATCAGGTCAAGATCGAGAGCCTTCACCGTCTCATAGTCCACGGTTCCGTCCTCAAAATAATAGCTCTTTTCCTGGTCAAGATAATAGTCGTCCAGTGAGATCACCGTGGCGTGGCGTCCCCTTTTCATGATATCCTGACGGAGAATCTTTGCCGTTGTGGTCTTGCCCGAGGAGCTGGGTCCTGCCAGCATGATCAGGGTTCTGCCCTTTTTCAGGCATATATCTTCGGTGATTTTTTCCAGTGAACCGAGGTATCTCTCTTCGCAGGAGGCAATGAAGCGCTCCGGAGAGGATTCGGCATATCGGTTGATTTCTTCGAGGCTGAAATTTGACACTGGTTTTCATCCTTTCTGATTGCCAAAGAGGTGTTTGCGATAAAATTCGTATACGGCCTTTTTTCGCTGCAGAATTTCATCAAAGCCGTTGATATATTCATAGGGATATTTATAATTATAAACCCTTTCAATCTCACTGCCGTGGGGTGCTCTGAGCTTCGTGACAGCACCGCCTCCCACTGAAAGGATTGTATGACATTCCTCCATCATATATACATTATACAGTCCCTCAAAGCCTTTTTTTGCCCAGCCTACATTTTCGAGATTGCCGAGACTTCTGCTCTGACGGTACATATAATAGGGCAGATAATTTTCCTGCGGAAGTCTTGTCTGAACCAGCGCCAGCATATTTCTCGTCAGCTCCGGGGAATTGGTGTTTTTCTTTTCCGTGACAAGAGTAGCGGAGCGCTTGAGCGCCAGGGTGTGAACGGTGATATTCTCCGGCGAAAGAGCGATCGCCCTTTCGAGGGTTTTGCCGAAGCTCTCGAGAGTATCCGTGGGCAGTCCGGCGATGAGATCCATATTGATATTGTCAAACCCCATGCTTCTCGCCAACGCCATGGCGTCGAGGGTCATCTGTCCCGTGTGATTTCTGCCGATTTCCCTCAAAACACTGTCATTGAAGGTCTGGGGGTTGATGCTGATTCTCGTGCAGCCGCAGTCTTTCATCACCGCGAGCTTGCTTTCATCGATGCTGTCCGGCCTACCGGCCTCAATGGTGTATTCCGCACAGTGGGAAAGATCGAAGTGTGCTTTCACCGCGTCGGTCACTGCTTGGAGCTGCGGTGCCGTCAGCACCGTGGGCGTGCCGCCGCCGATATAGACGCTTTCCAGCTCCAGCGACAGTTCCCGGGCAATTTCGCCGGTTTTCTCCAGCTCCCGACAGAGCTTTTCCGTATAAGCCGGTATGAGCTTTTTGGCGCTTTCATTAGAGTGTGAGATGAAAGAACAGTAACTGCACCGAGAGGGGCAAAAGGGCACCGACACATAAAGGGAAAAGGATTTTTCCGCGCTTTTCTCCGTGATCGGCAACTGCGCCTTGGCAACGGAAACGGCAAGGTCCGTCTTTTCACGGCTGACGAGCAGTTCCCGAAGAAAATAGTCCCGGGCCTTTTCCTCGCCCCATGTTTTCATCAGATTTCCCATGAGCTTCGCCGGACGGACGCCGGTGAGGATTCCCCAGGGCGGTGTGTAGCCGGTGGACCTGCTGAGCAGACCGAAAAGCAGCAGCGCCGTTTTTCGCTCAAAGAAGCTCTCTTCACTCTCCCCGTCAGCTTTGTCGTCGGTATTATAGACCTCTGCGGCACGGCTGATCACGCCGCTGAGGCGTATCTCCACCTCCACCCGGGAGCCGGAAAGTGCCGCCAGACAGTAGTCCTCAAAGGCCGGGATTTCATCGACGGACACGACTTTGATATCCGGAAAAAACACACGAAGCAGGTTTTCTGTTTCATAGTGAAATGTATTGTTCTTATTAATCAGATACATGGATTTCAGCACGCAGGCCCCAGCCTGCTTCCTTTGCTTTTTTTATTTCATAAAGGGATTGGTCTTTCTTTCTCTTTCCAGAGTCGTGAATTCTTCATGACCGGGATAGACCGTCAGGTCTCCCTCCAGCATTTTCAGGCAGTGAAGCGACGCAGAAAGCTCGGCACTGCTGCCGCCGGGAAAATCCGTTCTGCCGGCACTGCCGCAAAAAAGCGTATCTCCGCTGAAAAGGCAGTTGCCGATCCTGTAGCAAACGCTTCCCTTGGTGTGTCCCGGAGTGTGAATCACGCGGATCTCGCTTTCACCGAAAGGAAGCACATCGCCGTCTCTGACGGTGATATCCGCTTTCATCGGCTCCTGCCGGGCGCCGAAAACTCCGGCAAGGCTTTTGAATGGATCCCTGAGACAGTCCTCGTCCTGCTCATGAATCACCACCTTGCCGCCGTAGCTTTTTTTCAGCCGCGACAGACCGAGAATATGATCGAAATGTCCGTGGGTGAGCAAAATATAGTCGGGCTCTCCTGCTTGAGCGGAAAGGCGGCAAAAATAGTCGCCGATGAAATCGCCGGGATCAACCACCAGCACTTTGCCCGTGGCATCATCCGTCACGATATAACAGTTTGCCGACACAGGTCCCATGGGACGGCATTCCACTGAAACAGACATAGCTTAACCTCTCTTCCATTCCTCGGTGTCCATGATTATCGTCACCGGGCCGTCATTGACCAGCTCAACGAGCATATCCGCCCCGAAAACACCGGTTTCCACCTTGGCAACGCCGAGATTTCTCAGCTCCCGGGCAAAGCTCTCATAGAGAACCTTGGCCTCATCGGGTGCGGCGCTTGCCGTAAAGGAGGGACGCCTGCCGTGAGAGGTATCAGCGCAGAGGGTGAACTGCGACACCAGAAGAATCTCAGCACCCACCTGATCCTGAGACAGATTCATTTTTCCGTTCTCGTCCTCAAAGACGCGCAGTCCTGCCACCTTTGAAGCAAGGAGCTTCATTTCCTTTTCCGTGTCTCCTCTGACAACGCCCAGCAAAATCATAAACCCTTTGCCGATTTCGCCCACTGTGCGGTCATCGACCGTTACCTTTGCCCGTGTCACTCTTTGAATTACTGCTTTCATTTGATTCTCTTACAGTCCGGAACGCTCCGTACTGAGTACTCCCTTAATTTTTTTCAGCTTCTCGCAGACGCTTTTCAGATGCTCTGCTCCGTTGACAGTGATGGTCATATAGATGGTGCATCTGCCGTCGCCGGCGTCCTTGGTGAAGATCGAATGGATCATAACATGCATATTGGCGATGACTGCGGAAGTGTCGGCCAGCATACCGACGCGATTGATGCAGGTCACAGCCAGGGTGACGCGATAGCTGTTTTGCACCTTGCTGTCCCAGGTGGCCTTGATCCATCTTTCCGGCTCCGCCGCCTTGGAGATGTCTTTGGGCACATTACTGCAGTTTCTGGTGTGAATGGAAACGCCGTGGCCTCTGGTGATGAAACCGATGATCTCGTCACCGGGCAGCGGATCGCAGCAGCGGGAAAACTTGATCAGGCAGTTGTCGATGCCCTCAATGATGATTCCCTCGGCACTCTTGACCACCTTTTTCGGCTGAACGATCTCCTGAGGCGTCATGGGCTCCTCGGGACGGTTTTCCTTCATCAGCTTGGCATAATCTTCTCGGATTCTCGGAATGATCTTCGTCAGGCTCACGCCGCCGTAGCCGATGGCGGCAAAGAACTCATCGACGTTGTTGCAGTGCTGGCGTTCCGCGATTTTGCCTAGGAATTCCAGCATTTGCTTATCGGGAAGAGAAATGTTATTGCGCTTGAATTCCCTTTCCACTTCGGCCTTGCCGGCGGCAATATTTTCTTCGCGCTTTTCTTTTTTGAACCAGCCTTTGATCTTGCTTCTCGCCGAAGCGGTCTTGGCCATTTTGATCCAGTCACGGCTGGGGCCCTTGCCCTGCTTGGTGAGAATCTCTATGATCTCGCCGTTATTGATTTTGTGGTCAAGGGGGGTGATTCTTCCGTCCACCTTGGCTCCTACCATTTTATTGCCCACCGCCGAATGAATGGCATAGGCAAAGTCGATGATACACGAGCCCATGGGCAGGCTGATGACATCGCCGCCGGGTGTGAAAGCAAAGACCTCCTCGGGAACCAGATCCGTCTTGATGGTCTTGACGATATCCTCCACATCGTCGCTGTCCTGCTGACTTTCCAGCATCTGCCGGATCCATGACAGCCTTTCCTCGAAGCGAACCTTGCCGTTCATGCCCAGCTTATATTTCCAGTGAGCGGCGATACCGTATTCTGCGGTGTGGTGCATTTCCCATGTTCGGATCTGCACCTCAAAGGGAATACCGTCCTTGCCGATCACGGTGGTATGGAGAGACTGATACATATTGGGCTTGGGGGTGGAAATATAATCCTTAAATCTGCCGGGTATGGGGTTAAACATATCGTGAATAATGCCCAAACAGCAATAACACTCATAGACGGAGTCAACGATCAGCCGGACGGCGTAAATGTCATAGATTTCGTCCATGGTTCTGTTTTGCATATAGGTTTTACGATAAATGCCGTGGACGCTCTTGATTCTGCCGGCAATGTGAACATTGGGCACCTCCTGACGCACACGCTCCAAAATCTGCGCCTTGATGCTGTCAAGGAAAGCCTGCCGGGAAGCAACCTGCTTTTCCAGTGTGGTGGAAATTTCCTTATAGGCAACGGGATCCAAGTATCGGATCGCAAGATCCTCCAGCTCCTCCTTGAAGGCTCGGATACCGAGACGATGCGCAATGGGGGCATAGATTTCAAGGGTTTCTCTGGCCTTGTAGCGCTGCTTTTCCTCGGGCATGAAATTCAGCGTGCGCATATTATGAACACGGTCAGCCAGCTTGATGATGATGACGCGAATATCGCGGGACATGGCAAGAAACATCTTTCGGATATTCTCGCTCTGCTCCTCCTCCTTGCTTCTGTCATGAGAAAGAGGAATCTGACCGAGCTTTGTCACGCCGTCAACGAGATGTTCGACTTCTTCGCCGAAAAGATTTTTCACATCGGCGTCGGTCATTTCCGTGTCCTCCACCACATCATGAAGCAGAGCCGCACAGACGGAGTCAGCGTCCATGCCCATATCGGCCAGAATCTGCGCCACGGCAACGGGATGTATGATATACGGTTCACCGGAACGGCGCCGCTGACCCTCATGAGCCTTCAGCGCAATCTCATACGCCTTGCTGATTCGCTCAATATCCTGCTGACTGAAGCTCTCACGGACGCTGTCGAGCAGTTTTTCAAAACCGTAGTCATTATTTTCGCTCATGTTTCCCTCTCCCTGCCTTTATTCATCTATACTTCTGAGATAAGCCAGAAGCGAAGAATCATCAAGATTGACCTTTTTTTCCGTGTCCACCAAAAGAATGCTGTCTCTGTCTCTGCGTATGATGCCTAGTTCCTCCAGAACATCGAGGCAGACAAGCACCTGACAGGCCTCACTGCCGTCACCGCCGAGACGGTAACACAGGATATCCGTGTCATGGTTCCACGGCCCGTTTTTTCTCAGGAAACGGTAAACCCGGGCAATGTGCTCACGGTCAGCCAAAGCGAACTGCGCCTGCCGTCGGCTGATGGGCTCACGCCTTTTGATTTTTTCATATAGTCTGACACTTTTCAGATATTTCAGATCATCTGTGCCGTTCATTCTGATATCCTTGATATAAATACTTACCTTAACCTGCCCCATATATTCATTTCTCTCGAGGGTGACGGCAAGATCCAGGACATCGCCGGGAATATAGGGGAACTCCTCGGGTGTGACGCCGAAAAGCAAAGCGGTCAGGGTGCTCGCACCTTTTTTCAGCGTCAGCCGCATGTGCTTGCCCTGGCCTATGGACTGGGCGGCACTGAGTGTCATGGCAAAAAGGCCGAAAATCGGCTGCGGATTGCCGGCGCCGAAGGGCTCGAGAGCCGCGATGTGAGGCAAGATATCGGCATTGATAAAGTCCGGCCGCAGGCGGCAGTCCAGTTCCGTTCTGGCAAAGGGCATTTCCACGCTTTTGGCAAAATCCTGTATAGCCTGCTTAAAAGCAGGGATATTCTCGCTTTTCATGCCGAAGCCTGCCGCCAGCGTATGGCCGCCGTAGTGACTGAGAAGATGGGCAGCGGAGCTGACAGCGTCATAAAGAGAAAAGCCCTCTATGCTTCTGGCAGAGCCTTTGGCCTCGGTGCCGTCATCGGTGATCACCATGACGGGCTTGCCGTATTGATTCAGCAGTCTGGCGGCGACGATACCGATCACGCCGCCGTGCCAGTTTTCACCGCTGAAAATCAGCACACGGTCATTGAGCATCAAAGGATTGTCATAGATTTGCTGCTGCACCTGTCGTAAAATAGCCTTTTCCGCCTCCTGACGGCTGACATTCAGGTCGTCAATACCATGGGCCAGGTTGGCGACTGCCTCATCGTCCTCACTCAACAGAAGATCCAGCGCTTTGGAGGCATGGCTCAGTCTGCCCACGGCATTAATGCGCGGCACAATGGAAAAGGCCACACCGGAGGCGTTTATGGTTTTGCCGGCCATGCCGCTGACTCTCCCGAGAGCCGCAATACCCTTATTCTCACAGGTGTTAATGCTTTTCAGGCCGGCCTTGACGATCATGCGGTTCTCGCCCGTCAGGGGCATCACATCGCCCACGGTGCCGATGGTGACGAGATCAGCAAACATGGAGAGCATTTCTTCGTCGCTTCCGCCGGAAAGGGCGCATACTAACTTGAAAGCTACGCCGACGCCGGACCACAGCTTATAGCTGCAGGGGCAGTCGAGACGGTGAGGATCCACCACGGCCACAGCCTCCGGCAGACGCTCGGAAGCCTTGTGGTGATCGGTGATAACCAGATCCATGCCGAGCTCCCGGATGCGCTTTGCCTCCCCGAAAGCGGAAATGCCGTTGTCCACCGTCACGATCAGTCGGACACCCTTTTCATAAAGGGTCTCCACGGCCCTCATGTTCAGGCCGTAGCCCTCGGTGTTTCTGTCGGGAATATAAGTAATGACATCGCAACCGTTCATGGCAAAGTAGCGGTAAAGCAAAGCCGTGGAAGTCACGCCGTCTGCGTCATAGTCGCCGTAAACGGCAATTCTTTCGTTCCCCTCCATGGCTGCGGCTATGCGCTCCACGGCCTTATCCATATCCCGCAGTTCAAAGGGATCAATCAGCGGTGCCTTGTCAGCATAAAATGTACGGATCTCCTCCTCGTCGGTGATTCCCCGGGAAACGAGGAGCAGCGCTTCAAAAGGATCAATATCAAATTCCTGAGCAATATCAGAGGCCAAATCCTTATCCATCGGCGAAACACACCACTGTTTTCGGCTCATTTTATCAATCCTTTCTTTTCTTGTGAATACTTAAATTTCATTACGGTCTTTCGGCTTTGGCAACATCCTTGACCCGGTGTTTGATGATGACCTTGAGAAATGCCGCGCCGTATTTGTCGTATTTTCTCTCATTGACACCGGCGATTTTCAGCATCTCGCCGCGGCTGTCCGGCATAGCTGTCGCCATGTCGCGCAGGGTGGCATCGGTGAAAATGATGAAATCCGGCAGGCTCATTTTCCGCGCAAACTCGCGACGCAGGGCTTTCAGCTCCAGGAAAAGTCTGACATTGAGAGGCTTTTGCTTATTCAGCGTCTTATTCTCCTGCTTTTCCGCCAGGCGTCTGACTCGCTTGCCGCTGTAAAGAATATCCTTTGATTTTTCTTCCAGATACAGTTTTCCGTTTCGTTCCCCGATAAACATGTGGCTGAGGAAATAATCAATATGTAACAGTATCTGTGATTTTGCCGTGTCACTCATGGCGCCGAAAGTCTTGATCTTATCATACTTTCTGTAGGTGATATAATCCGTAGCGTCGCCCTTGAGAATATCGGCAATTACCTCTTTATCCTCCCGTTCCCGGACGCGCTTGATGCAGGAGAAAATCATCTGCGCCTGCAGGGTGATATCAATGCTCATACCGCTGCCGTTGCAGGCGGAGCAGTTGCCGCAGCGGCCGACGGGATTCTCGCCGAAATATCGCAGGATATAATTGCGCAGGCAGGGCGCTTTCGTGCAGTAGTTGATCATGTGATTGAGCTTATCCATGCGAAGCAGATAAAGCTCTCTCTTTTCTTTTTCCGTCAGTTCCGGATTGTCCTCGGGGTTATCAATAAAGTATTTTTGTATGCGGACATCATTGGGAGAATACAACAAAACGCAGTTGGCGGCGGAGCCGTCTCTGCCGGCTCTGCCGGCCTCCTGATAATAGCTCTCAATATCTCCCGGCATATTATAGTGAATGACAAAGGATACATTGGATTTGTCAATGCCCATACCGAAAGCGTTGGTGGCAATGATAATTTCCTTTTCCCCCTGAATGAAAAGCTCCTGACTGCGCTTTCTCTCCGAGGCCGGCATACCCGCGTGATAGGCGGTGACGGAATACCTCTCCTCGGAAAGGGTCTGGGTCAGCTCATCGACAGCCTTTCTTGAGGAACAGTAAACGATGCCGTTGGTTCCTGAATAGAGATCTAGATAACGCCTCAGGGCAACGAGCTTATCCTTTGGCTTGACCACCTCAAAATAGAGGTTTTCGCGGTCAAAGCCCGTGACCACCTGGATCGGATCCGCGAGACCGATGAGCCGTACAATGTCGTCTCTGACTCTTTTCGTGGCCGTGGCGGTGAAAGCACAAACCACCGGCCGCCGGGCAAAACCGGCAATGAAACTGCTGATTTTCAGATAACTGGGCCGGAAATCCTGACCCCACTGGGAGACGCAGTGGGCCTCGTCGACACAAATCATGGAGATTTCAATATCTCGGCACAGCTCACAAAAAGCCGGGGCGTCGAGTCTCTCGGGAGCCACATAGATGATTTTATATTCATGGTTACGGGCTCGGTTCATCACCACGGAAATCTGCTTTTCCGTGAGAGAACCGTTGATATAAGCCGCCCGGATTCCGCACTGGGTCAGTGCGCTGACCTGATCTTTCATCAGGGATATCAGCGGCGAAACCACAACGGTCATCCCGGGCAGCATGACCGCCGGCAACTGAAAGCACAGGCTTTTTCCGGCGCCTGTAGGCATAACGCCCATGACATCCCGGCCTGACAGGATGCCGTCAATCAGCTCATCCTGCCCCTGACGAAACTCATGAAAGCCGAAATATTCGGCCAAAACTTGATATTTATCCAAAAAATATACTCCCTTTAATTGACGAAAAGCCTTTTTGACAGCCATTTTCTGATCGTCTTGCTGGAATAACACACCGCAAGAAAGACCACCACGGCCATGATACAGGCAAAAATAATAATTCCGATTTCTGTGGCGTATTTCAGCGAAGCTTCTACCGCCAGCAGTAAGCAGCACACAAATAAGCTCACGGCGATATCCGAACAAATCAGCAGTGCCCTGAGAAGAACATGCCTTTTCTTTTTTCTGACCCACAGAATATAAATCAGAACCAAAGCGGAATTGAGAAGAATAATCGGAAGGGCACAGCTGTTATAGTAACCGCCGAATCCTAGCAGTGACATCAAAATATAAACATACAGTCCCGCCGCACAGGTATCAAAGGCCCACATCCAATAGATTCTGTGTTTTTCCATGAAAAACGGCACAACGAAAACGATCCACATAAAGAAGCTGGTGGCCAGCACATAAAAGGACCAGAAGCTACGGGGAAAAAGCACCGCATTGGCCAGTACGCACACGATATTCGGGATCAGCATAACGAGAGAAACGATACCCGCAACAAATTTCGTTTTGATGGCCGTCGGTATGTGCTCACGGTGTGAAAAAGCGTCGTTGCTCTCCTCGACAGGAGGGCATTTCGGGTTGACAATCTCCGTGCTGCAAAGAGGGCATTTTTTCGCGCCGCTTTCCAGTTCCACGCCGCAGTTGACACAGTATGACATAGTATATACTCCTTTCAGCCGAAAGAGTCAGTCTCGGTTACTTTCGATTTTCACATGAATCCCCATTTTGACCAGGCGTGTGAAAAACTCTCTCTCAATATCGCTTTCCCGGTAACAGTTTGAAAAAGTGAAGCACAGCCTGTCGCCGAAAGTGATGACGCCGCATCGCGCACCGTTGAGCTTGCCGGGGCCGGTGAAAAAAAGATACTTTTCAATATGCTCGGCAACGCTTTGGGGAACACGAACGGGCCCTATATTGGAAATCAGGGTACTTGTGGTTTTTTCGGCGGTGATCCAGAAGGTCAGGGCAACGCCGAGATTTTTCACAGCCAAAGGCATAAATTTGGCCACGGGATTGCGCTCGATTTTCAGATTCTCCGTCATCAGAGCATTGGTCAGCTTCGGGTCATTGGCCAGACGAAGCTGCAGGGAAACGCTGCGCAGAATCTCTTCAAAGGTATAGTCTCCTAAGTTGGGATCGAGCTTGACCCGCAGACAAAGGACAAAATTTCTCAGGGTTTCGCTGGGAAAGGCCTTGCGAAGATTCACCGGGATCTGCACGCTGACTTCCTTTTGCTTCTTTTTCTCCCGCAGCTGCTTTCTGTAGTGTATATCCAGCAGCAACGCGGCAAAGAACTCTGTCAGCGTCACACCGTATTGCTTGGCAAGGGCGTGGACGGCCTCAAAGGACATGGTTCCCACCACATAGTTGCTCATGTGTGTGGGCAGCTTAGTGCCCACGGCATGATAAACCCACTTTTCCCGGCGGTCAAATTTGGCCTTGGAGTCGGCATAACGGCTGTAGGCGTCCTCGACCTCTTCCTTTTTCGGCTCGTCGGAACAGTTCAGCACCATGGCGCCATATTCGATTTCATGTCCCCTGAGGCGAAGATATTCGCCCACAAGGGTGGACATGAACACCACCGCGCCGTAGCCGTCGCAAAGAGCATGATAAATATCGGCGCTGACGGTCTTTCCGTGGTAATACAAACGGAACAAAAAGCCTTTATTTTCCTTGAAATTGATTCTGTAGCAGAGATTTTTTATATCCGGCTCCGAAGAAGCCATATTGGGATTCTTTTCAAAATAAAACCAGAAGAGACCGCGCCTTATCCTGACATCGAAGCTGGGAATCCTCTCGAGTGTGTTCTGGAGCGCCTGATCAAGCACGACGGGGTCTATTTCTTCCTTGAGCTGAATACCGATGCGAAAAACATTGGACCAGGAGCGTGAATTCTGGCCCGGGAAAATTTTGGCCGCATTATCCAGCTTAAACCATTCAAAAGAATTGTTTTTCATCGCAAAATACCTTTAAAAATCAGTCATTATCCAATAGGATGATCGCTTACAATAAATTATATTATACTATATTTGGAGCGTCTTGACAATGGATATTCAGAAAAAAACAGTCCCATTCCGGCAGATAAAAAGCACGGGAAGCCGAAACGAGTGTCAGCTTCCCATGATCATTATTTATTGTTATATTCGGCATATTCGAGAATATT
>JAQXMV010000092.1 GCA_029013165.1 Oscillospiraceae bacterium
GGACAAAAAAGAGACCGAAGTTAACGCCGCGGAGTATTACAGCAACGAGAAGGAAACTGCAGAAATGCTGGAAGCGATGGTGCAAACCATTCGGGGAGCCGGAAAAGCTAAGGTCATGATCAGCTATGAATCGGGAGAAGAAACCGTCTATGCCCGTGACACCGATGAAAGCACAGCTTCGCCGGATAAGGAGGACAGACAGGAAAAGTATATCATTATCGACGCCTCCGGCGGTGAGGAGGGGCTGAAGCTGAAAGTCATTTCACCGAAAGTCAGAGGGGTTGCCGTCGTTTGTGAAGGCGGCGCAGATCCCGTGGCACGAGAGCAGATCATAACGATGATATCTGCACTTTTTGACATTCGCTCAAATCAAATCAGTGTTGCCGAAATGGCAAAATAGGAGGAATTGTTTTATGGTTATTAAGAGTAAGCAGGTGATTGCCGCGACATTGATCGTCGCATTGGGAGCCGCTGTGGCAGTGAACTGGTATTACAGCAAAACGCCGGCGGCCGGCAGAGATACGACCACGGCCGTGGAGGAAAAAGTCAGCGGCAGTCTGGGCGATTCCGTGCTGGTGGCCGGTACCACTGCTGCAGAAAAAAAGGAGGATCAGACGCAAACAACATCTGCCGATTCGACAACCGCTTCTGACACCATGTCACAGGCCGATGCAGACGCTTATTTTGCCGAGGCCAAGCTCAAACGCACGAAGGCTCACGATGAGATTATTGACAGTATTGAGGATATCCTCGAAAACGATAAGCTGTCTCAGAGCGATAAAAGTAAAGTCACCGTTATGCTTGCGGATTTTCGCCGTGACGCAAAAAGTGAAACCGACGCGGAAAATCTGATCAAAGCCAAAACCGGCAGTGAATGTATCGTCACCATCAATAACGGAAATTGCCAGGTGGTTTTGGAAAAAAATACACTAAACGATGTGCTTATCCTCCAAATTACGGAAATTATTGAAAAAAACACGAATATTTCTGCAGAAAATTTAACAATTATTGAGTTAAAATAGTTGTAGGATCCAAAAAATGTGATATAATAAATCTAAATATATCAATCGTCGGCGACGCATCTTTGTCCGACGGGAAGGAAAAAACATATGACAAGACACGAATCAAGAGAGCTGGCATTCATTCTTGTTTTTGAGAAGAGCTTTCAGCAGGAGACCGGAATCATTGAGCTGATAGAAAACGCTCTGGAGCTTGAGCTGTTTCCGACAAATGCTTTCGCGGAAAATCTGGCCAAAAGAGTATTTGAACACATAGAGGATATTGATAAACTTATCGACGAAAACCTCGTAGGCTGGTCGGCCAAACGAATATCCAAAGTGTCAAGAGCAGTTTTGCGTGTGGCAGTCTGCGAACTTCTTTACAGTGAAAAAATACCGGTGGGTGTGGCCATCAATGAAGCTGTCGAGATCACAAAAAAATACGGCAGCAGTGACGACGCCTCTTATGTCAACGGTGTTCTGGGCGCCATAGCCAAAAAGATTCAATAATATAACCTTGCCGACATTTGCAACGCCTCTTTCGGGTGCTGCAATTTTGTCGTGTTTTCAGGAGAAAAGCAAAATAATGTCAACGGTTTTAACAGTTTCACAGATTAATACATACTTAAAGTCGGTCATCGAAGGTGATCTGAATTTAAGAAATATCTATATCAGCGGTGAAATTTCCAATTTCACCGATCATTACCGAACCGGTCATTTCTACTTTACGCTAAAAGATGAGCGCTCATGTCTGAAAGCCGTGATGTTCCGTCAGGCGGCTTCACGGGTTCGTTTCCGTCCGGAGGACGGCATGAAAGTTCTCATTCGCGGCAGTATATCCGTCTATGAACGAGACGGGCAGTATCAGCTATATTGTGACGATATGGTGCCCGAGGGCTTCGGAGAGCTTTCCCTTGCCTATGAACAGCTGAAGAAAAAGCTGGAGGATTTGGGCCTTTTCCGTCAGGAACACAAAAAGCCGATTCCGCAGATGCCTCTGCGTGTCGGCGTCATCACTTCTCCCACGGGAGCCGCCGTTCAGGATATCCTCAATGTGCTGTCAAGGCGTTTCCCCGTTGCCGAGGTCGTTTTTGAGCCGGTCAAGGTTCAGGGGGACGGTGCGGCACTGGAAATCGCAACGGCCATTGATCGCTTCAACCAAAAGAGAGCCGCCGATGTTCTGATCGTCGGCAGGGGCGGCGGATCCATGGAGGATCTATGGGCTTTCAATGAGGAGATCGTTGCCCTGGCTATTTATAATTCGGAGATACCGGTCATTTCGGCCGTCGGTCATGAGACGGACTTCACCATTGCGGACTTTGTCAGTGATCTGCGGGCGCCGACGCCTTCGGCGGCGGCCGAGCTTGCTGTGCCGGATATCCGGGAATTGCTTTTCGCTGTGGATAAGACCCTGGATTCTCTGGACGAAAGCATGGTGAGAATCACCGAAAATTACAAAATGCAGATCTTATCCGCCGAAAAAGTGATCCGTCAGCATTGTCCGCTGAATACGGTCGAACTTTATCGGCAGCTTCTCAAGGCCTGTGAGGAAAAGATTCAAATAACCGTTAAAAATAAACTCAACTTCTATGAAAATACTCTTCGTCAATATGCCGCAAGGCTCGAGGGGACAAGCCCCCTCAGGGTGCTTTCGAGAGGTTACGCCATTGTTGAGGATGAAAACGGTTTGATGGTAAAATCAGCGCTGAATCTTGAAAGCGGTGACAATCTTATCATTAAGATGTCCGATGCCGATTTTTCCTGCGAGGTACATGAAATTTTACCCCGCACATAAAATGAAAGGAACCATGAATGGATATGGAAATGTATACACTTGACACAGCAATGATCAGACTGAAAGAAATCGCAGATGCTCTGGAAAGCGGTGAATTTGACCTGGAGATGTCTATGAAGCTCTATGAGGAGGGCGTGGGTTTGGTGTCTTTCTGCAATAAGACCCTCACAGCCGCCAAGCAAAAAATTACTCAGCTTTCGGAAATTCCTGATGAGGTCGATCAAAATGAATAAACGATATACCTTAGACGAATATGCCGAAATGATGAACCGCTATCTTGACGGCGTACTGCCCGAATGTGATTTCGGCGAGGATACGGTTCACCGCGCCATGCACTACAGTCTCTCCAACGGCGGAAAAAGAATCAGACCTGTGCTTGTGCTGGAGTTTTGCCGCATTTGCGGCGGCGATGTGCAAAAGGCACTGCCTTTTGCCGCGGCTATTGAGATGGTTCACACTTATTCTCTCATACATGACGATCTGCCCTGCATGGATAATGACGCTTTCCGAAGAGGAAAGCCCTCCTGTCATGTGGCTTTCGGCGAGGAATACGCTCTGCTGGCCGGAGACGGACTGCTGACAGCGGCTTTCGGCGTGATAGCCGACAGAGATCAGGCAAAGGAAAATTCTGCCGCCGCCCTGAAAGCCCTTTCGCTTCTTTCTTCTCTTGCCGGTGCCAACGGCATGATCGGCGGTCAGGTGGTTGACATCAAATATGATGACAGTCAGTGCTGTCTTGACGATCTTGAGAAA
>JAQXMV010000093.1 GCA_029013165.1 Oscillospiraceae bacterium
CGTTAGGTGAAGGGACGCATTTGCAGCGGCCTTCGTGATCCTTAAAAAATGAATAGACGGTGATACGGGTACAAAAACCGTGTAGGAGCGGATAGGGCACGCCGCCATGACGAGGAGCATCCTCTGAGCGATCTACGATGCCTTGTAGCCCACTTTGGCAAGTGGGTGCGAAGATACACACGGCAGATAATGAAACTTGCTCACGCCCTCCCACAGACTTGAGGGGGAGCCCTGCGGTGAACGCTATGAACGACGCTGCGGAGCTATGACAGCCGTGCCAGCGGCGACCTGTATCATTCCCAATCGTCGGGGGTGCGTGGCAAATGCGGCGAAAAATGATGAAGCAGAACAACTCGAAAGTGTTGTGCGGCGATATTCCTTATGTTTAAGATCTCAGACCATGCCGCACAGCGATTTGAGGTTAGATATCATGCGCCGGGAGGCAACCTGCCGGCGCATTCATGTGACCTCGAGGAAAAATAGACAATAACAACGTCTTCGAAGGAGGATGAGTATGAAAGAATATGAGATGCTAAAAGATTGGCCGGATGTGTTAACTGTGAAGCAGATGGCCAAGTTATTGGGTGTAGGCGTAAATGCTGCGTATCAATTGGTCAATGACGGTTCGATTGGAAGTTGTCGCATCGGGAAATCTATTCGTGTCCCGAAGCTTTGCATCGTTGATTATCTGGATATGGCACGTTATACTGTATCGACAACAATAGTGGCAGATAATCTAACCGCAGGAAAGGAGTTATTATGACCGGAAGTCTGCAAGTAAAACGAGGAAAGTATTACATTGTTTTGAATCTCTACGAGGATGGCGAGCGAAGAAAGAAATGGATTGCCACGGGTTTACCCGAAAGAGGAAATAAGCGCCAAGCACAGCAACTGCTGAACGATGCTTTGCACGAGTACGAATATAAGCAGGTTGAACCGGAACCTAATTACGCCGAAACGACGCTATTCACGGATTATTTGCAGCATTGGATGGAGATTGCTAACAGCCGGGTAGATGAGGTGACATTCCAGGGCTATAAGCTACTTACAGAGCGGCATATTATCCCGTACTTTAAGCAGCGGAGAGTCATGCTGTCCGAAGTGAATCGGAGGATGCTGCAGTCATACTTAAATCAGAAAAGCCGCAATGGACGCTTGGATGGAAAAGGGGGCCTTTCACCTAAAAGCGTCCGAGAACTCAAAAACCTTCTTCACCAGCAGCTTAACGAAGCAGTTCGTGAAGAACTGATCGATGTCAATCCTTGTACCCTGCTTGTCCTGCCAAAATCCGATCCTCCCAGCGCAAAATTCTATTCGGTAAAGCAGTTAAATGATTTGCTGGAAGCTGTTCGTGATGAGCCACTGTATCCGGTTATCAAAACGGCTGTCATATACGGTCTGCGCCGCAGTGAACTCTTGGGAATCAAGTGGGACAGCATTGATTTTGAAACCGACACACTGACCATTCGACACACGGTTGTGAAGGTGACGAAAACAGTTGAAAAGGACAAGACGAAAAGCAAAAGCAGCCATCGAAGCTTTCCACTGATTCCCGAGATACGGGAGATGTTTTTGGATATCCAGAAAGAAAAACAACGGAATGCGAAGTTGATGGGCCGAGCCTATGTGAAAAGCGATTATGTGTTCTGTTGGCCCGACGGGCGCCCCTTTTCTCCGGACTATGTTACCCAGAAGTTTCCCAAGCTGCTAAAGCAGCATGGCTTTCCACATATCCGCTTTCATGAATTACGACATAGCTGTGCCAGTCTTCTGATCAATCAGGGCTACACCTTAAAGGACGTACAGGAGTGGATGGGGCATTCGGATATCGGCGTAACGGCGAACATCTACGGACACCTGGAAACAAAAAGAAAGGAAGAAATGGCATCGCGAATGAGTAGCTGTATCAATGGTTAGCGCGATTTGTGGTAGACAAAGTGGTAGAAATCGCCTATTTTTCCAGGAAAAAAACAGTGAGCAGAAAAAAGTGGTAGACAAAGTGGTAGACATTTGGCTTTTTTGAGTTTTTCCGAAAAAATAAAAAAGCCTGTAACCATTGCGATTACAGACTTTTTTGATGGTCGGAGAGAGGAGACTTGAACTCCCGGCCTCTTGGTCCCGAACCAAGCGCGCTACCAGCTGCGCTACTCCCCGTCAGCCCATCCATTATATTGTTTTTCCATG
>JAQXMV010000094.1 GCA_029013165.1 Oscillospiraceae bacterium
TACCTTTACCAATCGCGAGTGGGGAAACGGCAAAGAGGACGAGCGTGTTTTTAACCCGAGAAAGCAGGACACTGACCAGTGGTGCAAGGCGATTGCAGAGGCAGGCATGAAAGGTGTAATCCTCACCTGTAAGCACCACGACGGTTTTTGATCAGATTTTACCCTCTCATTTGCTCAAATGGTATTATTTGTGATGGTAGTACTTGCTTTTATCGACAAAAAACTATATAATAATATAAACTTGATTCCAAATATCCATTGGATAAGAGTAAAACGAGAAGAGAAGTTAATGAAGAAGTCACAGAGAGGCAATTGAAAAAGATCCAAAGGGAATACATGAAAAGGGGGCTATATTCTTATGTCAAATAAATCACGCAAATGGATAGCTATTGTTATAGTATTGCTGTTTTTGAATCCCTATACTCTCTATATTCGTGATTGGTCAAAGAAAAGCCATATTGACAAATATGCGATTGAAAGCTTGATACGAGCAATTAATTCTTATGATAGCATACCGGATATTTGTAATAAATTGAGAGAAAACGGGGATCTTTTTGGAATTGGAGACAGCTTCGCAACAGATGATCATGCTGAAATTCTGAATTACTTTTTAGATTTTGCAATATATGACCGTGAAAAAAATGTACAAAGAAACACAGAGTATGGCTATGTCAAGTATGCTACGGAGAGCTTGAAAATCATTACAGAAAGTGATATAGATGTTTGGCTTGATGTTAAGGTTGGAAAGTTTCGACCGATTTTTAATCTGATGTGCAAAAAATATACATTTGACGGTGGGTCATGTTGGTTAAGTCCCAATATGCTGTCAAAAAACGAATATGGCTTTGCTGATAACCGGGACGAAATTGTATTAGTGCTGTTCTGTGAAAAGTATACGGTTGTATTCACTCAGGAAGGCTGGGGCGGCGATAAAGCTTTTGAACAATTCTTATATAAATTCTACTATTTGATAAGTGATGAAGATTAAGGCGGTGAATCAATAATATGGTTGAAAAAATCAGTCTCCTGTTGGATACTTTATGGTATATTTTCAATCATTACACTGATCGAGTGTATTCAATTCTTCTTGCTTTTTGGCGATTGGTATGAGGTGATCTTTGATTTCAAAGCGCTTTGTGGTTTGATAGCTTTTTTCGGTACTTTTGTTCAAGCGTTTTTCGTGATTATACCTTACTATCACTTTCATCACCGCTTCTATTATACCATATTTATGCAAAAAAAAGCCCAGTATGAACTGGACTTTTTCGACAAGCTGAGCCCGCCGGGAATTCCGGCGGGCGTTGCTATTCACGGAAAGATTACTCCGGAATCTCCAGCTTGAAATTGCCGCTGCTGTCAATGATTAACCGCAGTCCTTTGATGTATTTGTCGAAGATGTTCAGCCCCTCGCCGTCGGAAATTCCCGCCCGGCTGCGGTTGAGCACATCGCGGAAAAGCTCTTTGGCGTTGCCTAATTGGAACCGTTCTTTGAGGATTTCCTCCAGTTCTTTGCGGAAAACCACCTTGAAAAACTTATTGTCCTCAATGGTCTTGAACTTGTCAAGATAGCAGTAGAAAACGCCGTTGTCCCGCAGCATCGTCTTGAAGTTGTTGCCGCATTTGTCGCTTTCCACCATGACCATGAATTTGGCGTCGTCGATGCTGCGGATAACCGACCAGAAGTCTGAATCCGAAGAAACCAGGATAATGCTGTCGGCATTTTCTTTGTAAACGGCTCGGGAAACACCGACCACCAGACTGTGATCCACCAGAGATTTCTGTTCGGAGATTCTCTCCACGGGAATGGTTTCCACGGGAATGTCGAAAACAAAATGCTTGAGATATTGCCATGCGTTGGAGGTGTAGACCGCATCGTAATAGACCACGATTCTGCTGATCTTGTCGATTTCGTAGTCCGCCAGACCGTATATCGTCGACGCTAATTTATAGGGATCGGCATTTTCGCCGTCAATGAAAATCTGAACATTTCTGCCGCTGGCAATAAACTCGCTGATGTTGAATTTTGTCACATCACTGGCGTCGGTGACCTTGCTGTAATCCTCGAAAAATTCACCGTTGTTGCGATAGGCGATTTCCAGTATGTTGCTGTCGGTGGAAAGAATATAGCCCATTTCTTCAGGGTGTTTCCAGTAGAGATAACGCTGGAAAGGATAGGCGTTTTTGTTGGCCTGAAATTTTTTACATTCCTCCTCGATATTTTGCGGCATGATAAACAGGGACCGAACATTTTTGAATTTAATCCAATCGGGGAAAAGATACTCAATTTTGTCGACACGCTTGATAATTTCATTATTAATGTTCGTCAGGTATTCAAAAAGATCATATCGTCCGGTGATAATGGAAATATCCAGCCTTTTCAGTACCCGGAAATCCGCTTCAAAGTATTCCATTTTATCCAGCGGTTTGTAGTCCGCCGTGATGTTTCGCAGATTTCGGCTGACTGTTTTAAAATGAATAATCAGATTGCTGCGGATATTATTCAAATGCCGGATGGCAAGAGCATTTTCGTCTTTTTCTATTTTTTCGATGATTCTTCGATATTCTTCTTCGGTATCCAGTCGCTTTAGTGCCGATTCCTCATTGACGCCCAATAAAAACCCGACGGTAATGGCAATGTCTTTGGAGTACCGTCGGTAGGCGGATTTATCGCTAATGTTTTTTTCTTCGGATTCGTTTACGAATTCCATATTTTTAAGATCTTCAAGATTCATACTTTCTCTCATGATCATGCCTCCTTTTATTATTATTTGAGGTTCATAATCTCTGACACTTTCCCTCAATACCATTGTATAATAATTCTAATTGATAATCAATACCTTTGCTGAAAATGTATTGAGTGCCGATAGAATTATTTTATCATTCAGACTTTTGTAGGGCTAAAATAAAAGCCAATTGACGGGCGATGGGCAAAAGAGCATATCACGATGTAGAATGAAAGAGATCATTCAATTTTTTCGCTGAGAAGCTCTTGATTTTATGACGATTTTTCTTTATGATAGACACAGACGCTCCGGTCGGAACCATCATGGACTTTGTGAGGTGAAAAGATGATCAGACAAATTGACAGCAAGGAACAGTTGACGGCGTGCCTTGCCGTAATTCACGAGAGCTTTGCCACCGTCGCTGAGGAAATGCAACTGACCCGGGAAAACTGTCCGAATCATACGAGCTTTCTGCCTTTGAAAAAGCTGCAACAGCAGTTTGAAGCCGGAAGACTCCTGTTCGGTGTTTTTCATCAGGAAAAGCAGGTGGGCTATTTTTCCTTGGAAAGGAAAAGCGATGATGTCTTTGAACTGGATCATCTCGGGGTGCTGCCGGAATACAGACACCGGGGATACGGCAGGCAGATGATTACATACGCCGGTTCGGTGGTCAAAAAACGCGGCGGCCGAAAAATCACCGTCGGCATCATCGAAGAAAACACCAAACTGAAAGAGTGGTATGCCTCCATGGGCTTTGTGCATACCGGAACTAAGAAATTTTCGGGTCTGCCTTTTACGGTGGGCTTCATGGAATGGGAGATAGCAAAATGAAAGAGTATCTGAAAAAAATCGATCAGGTGATTGCCGAGGGAAAATACAAGGATAACTGGCAGTCTCTTAGTGGCCACAAAACACCGGACTGGTATTATAAGGGCAAGTTCGGCATCTTTATTCACTGGGGTGTTTACAGCGTGCCCGCTTACGGCAATGAGTGGTACGCCAGAAATATGTATATCGAGAACAGTTTCCAATATAATCACCATATCGAAACCTACGGACATCCGAAAGATTTCGGGTATAAGGATTTTATCCCGATGTTTAAGGCAGAAAAATTCGACGCTCAGAAGTGGATTGAAACTTTCAAGAATGCTGGTGCCAAATTTGTCATGCCGGTCTGTGAGCATCATGACGGTTTCGCGATGTATGACACGGCTTTTAACCGCTGGAACGCCAAAGCCATGGGCCCCTGCCGTGATGTTGTCGGCGAATTAAAGGCAGAATGTGAAAAGCAAGGACTGGTCTTTTGTGCCTCGACACATCGGGCGGAGCATTATTTCTTCATGAATATGGGCAGAACCATGGAAAGCGACATTAACCCCGACAGTGAGGATTTTGATTTTTATGCGCCCGCATTTTATGATGATAAGCTCGGTCTGACCATGACGGCAACCTGCGACTGTGTGGACGAGATCGGTGCCAGCCGGGAATGGCTGGAGGACTGGATGGTGAGAACTTGCGAGCTCGTTGACAAATATCAGCCGAAAATCCTCTATTTTGACTGGTGGATTCAGAATCACTCCTTTAAGCCCTATCTGAAAAAAATCGCCGCCTATTATTATAACCGTGCTGAGGAATGGGGCGAGGAGGTCACCATTGACTTCAAGCACAATGCTTTCGCCCTGGGCACGGCCACGCTGGATATTGAAAGAGGCGCCTTAGGGGACATCTTCCCTTATCCCTGGCAGACCGACACGGCCATCGGCAAGGAGTCCTGGGGCTACCGGAAAGACAACACCTACAAGTCCACCTATGAGGTGGTGGTCACCTTGATTGATGTGGTTTCCAAAAACGGTATGTTGCTGCTGAATATCGGCCCGAAAGCCGACGGCACTTTTACCGATGAGGAAACGCAGGTGCTAAAAGAACTCGGTCAGTGGCTGAGTGTGAACGGCGAGGGTATTTATGAGACCGTACCCTATAAATTCTACAAAGAGGGCGACAATCAGGTGGCTTCGGGTATGTTCTCCGAGGGCGATGTGGCCTATACCGAGAAAGATTTTCGCTTTACCTATAAAAGCGGCGTGCTTTACGCTTTCCAGATGAAGCCCTCAAAATCCATTCAGATCCATTCCCTTTACACGGACAGGTGCGGTATCTGCATCGAAAATGTCTCGGTATTAGGCGAACAGGAGGTGGAGCACTTCGTCTGCAATCAGGACGGACTTCACATTGAGCTGAAAGAAGAACCACAAACCGATTTGCCGATCTGCCTCAAAATAGCATTGGAGTAAAATATGGACAGCAAACTTTCCGGAGCAGAACTTGCTTCTCAACTGAAAGGTCAACTGAATTCCAACATGAAATTCAACGGAATCAGCGGCATTGACGATGAATCGTTACATTTGAGTGAAGAGGACATCAAATGGTGGCGGGACGCGAAATTCGGTCTTTTTGTTCATTGGGGCGTCTATTCTCTGTTAGGTCGGGGCGAATGGACCTATTTCAATGACAAGCTCAATGAAGAATATTACCGGAATCTGGCGAAAAATGACTTCAAGCCGAACCGAAGCGCCGAAGAAATCATGGACGGCTGGACGACAGCCGCCGTTGAGGCCGGCATGAAATATGCCGTGATGGTCACCCGTCACCACGATGGTTACGCCCTGTGGGACAGCCAATGCTCCTATAAGGATTTCACCTCCGTCCGATGCGGAAGCGGAGAGGACTATGTCAAGGCGTTTACCGATGCGTGCAGGGAAAAAGGATTATACACCGGCCTTTATTATTCGCCGATGGACTGGCGGTTTGACGGTTATTTTCATCCGAAAGAAAATCCGGAAAATGCCCTGCTGATGAAAAAACAGGGCTACAGACAGATTGAAGAGCTGTGCAGTCATTACGGTAAAATTGACATACTCTGGTATGACGGCGGCTGGCTCGCCCATCAGGGAACGGACTATGACTCCGCCTGGCTCTGGGAGCCGATCAAGCTCAACAAAATGGTGCGCTCCTATAATCCGAAATGTATGGTGACGCCCCGTTCCGGCTACAAAGGTGACTTTGAATGTGACGAGGGCCCCCACGAGATCAAGGGCAAAATTGTGCCGATTCCCTGGGAAAAGAATATGTCGCTGACCGAGCACTGGGCCTATGTGGAACATGACAGAAGCTGGACCTTTGAATATATCATCCGTATGCTTGTCAATGCCGTGGGCAGAGACGGAAATCTTTTGCTGAATATGGCACCCGACAGAAACGGAAACATTCCTGAAAACAGCTTATCCATTCTCAGAATGATCGGTGAATGGCTGAAGATGTATGGCGAAAGCATATACGGAACAAGGGCGGGAGTATTTGAGCCGGTCGATGATGTGTATGTCAGCACCCAAAAGAAAAACAGCGTATACATTCACATTCTTGACTGTCGGCAATTTGATCAACTGATGTTGCCGGGAATCGACAGAAAAATCATCAGTGCCGAAATATTAAACGGAGAAAAGCTGGACTTTAAGCAGAAGAAAGCAGGAACGAAAATTCGTTTGTCTGAGTTTGCATTCCGCAACCATGCGGTGGATACCATCGTGAAACTCACACTCAAATCGGATAACATGAGCCGTCATAGACATCGCTCACAGGAGAGAAACAAAGAGCAACAGAAAAGAGGAAACCCATGATAAAGATTATGTTCGTCTGCCACGGCAATATCTGCCGTTCGCCGATGGCTGAATTTATATTCAAAGATATGATTCAAAAGCAGGGGAGGGCGTCGGATTATTTCGTGGCATCCTCGGCCACCAGCACCGAAGAAATCTGGGGCGATGTCGGCAATCCCGTTTACCCTCCGGCCAGAGAGGAACTGAAAAAGCACGGGATCTCCTGTGACGGAAAACGGGCAGTGCAGCTCAAAAAAAGCGACTACGGAAAGTATGACTGTTTCATCGCCATGGACGAAAATAATATCCGGAACATCATGAGGATTTTCGGCGGTGATCCGGCACATAAAGTCCATAAGCTCTTGGATTTTACCGACAGAAAAGGCGATGTGGCCGATCCCTGGTATTCACGCAGATTTGATGTGGCTTACCGGGATATTGAGAAGGGTTGTGGGGCTCTGTTGGCTCGGCTCAATGCCTTATATACCGAGTGATGTTTTCGGTTTCAGGCAAGACAAACCCTTGCTTGGATCCTTCAATTAATGAATCGGAAAGATCGCACAGGGAGTATAAATTTGCTGTATAAGACGGCTTCGTCTCCAATACTTGCATTGTGAAAAAACAATAGCCGCCGATTTCCCGGCGGCTGTTATTTTTTTAGAGAAGAGATGAAGAGGACGATTGCTCCAGATCATGAAAAAACCTGACCTGAAGTTCCCGCTTTTTCTTTTCGCGGCTCTGTTCAGAATACCCTGTGAGCTTCAGCTCCCTGAGCAGACGGCTCCAGGTGGTGACGCCACAGTGCTTTGCCACGGTCTGCCAGCTTTTGGCTCCCGGTGACCGAAGTCGGTTGAACTGATCCTGATTGCGGGGCTTGATTCTCCGATACTCCCGCTTGAATTCTTCCGAATAGAGCTTTTGGCGTTCCTGCGGCGTCGGCTTGTTTTGGGGATAGTTTTCGCGGAGCCACTGTCCCAGCGTGATACCGAATTTTTGCCTGAAAATGGGGTGCGGCGGCATACCGGCTTTCCGGAAGTCGGAAACGGTGGGGAGCCGTTTTTCCTCCTCGATGAATTGCTCCACCCGATCCCGAATGTTTTTTTCATTCCAGTGAATCAGCGGAAGCTCGGCGCATAGCTCCGTGAGCTTTTCGCAGATCTCGGTGTTGTTTTCCTGGGCCGAGAGAATGGCAATGGCTTTTTTCAGTGCGGTTTTCCTTGTCATTTTGCTGTCCTTTCTTTTCTCGACATTCGTTAGTCATTGGCACGGCATAGGTAGATAACCGCACCATTTTACTGCTGTCAAAATTATCAATGGATTTGATAAGACCGATACAGCCCACCTGAAAGAGATCGTCCAGGCTTTCGCCCCGTCCGGCGAAGCGCTGGATAACGCTCAGAACCAGTCTGAGATTGCCGTTGATCAAGTCCTCACGGGCTTTTTTGTCGCCTTTTTTTGCTTTTTCCATCAGCTCTGTTTTTTCTTTTTCGCTGAGCACCTTTAGCTTTGAGGTGTCAATTCCGCATATTTCAACCTTATTGTAGTACAAAATCATTACCTCCGGGAGAAAATAGGCTCTGCCAACAGTATTGTCACAACAAAGTTGCTTTAATATTTGAAATATTTAGCAATATATGTTATAATGGGCTCAGTTACGCGAAGGAGGCTTATTATGAAGTACCAAATTAAAAAGCTGATGATCAATACTTTCTCTGTCTATGAGAAAAATAAGCTGCCGGCCAGAAGCTATTTCATTCCCTACCGTTCCAAAAGGGAGCTGGAGGATAAGGACGCTCTGAGCGAAAGATACGGCAGCTCTATGGTTCATGTTCTCAGCGGCGACTGGCAGTTTAAATATTATGAAAAGATTTCACGCCTGCCGAATAATATTGATACGGATGCCGTCGCCTTTGATACGATCCCTGTTCCCTCCACCTGGCAGAGAACGGGATATGAAAGCCCTCTTTACATCAATTCCCGTTATGAGTTTCCCATGCATCTGCCCGATGTGCCGGAGGATATGTCCTGCGGTGTCTATGTCAAAAAGTTTACCCTTGACCGTGACAATTCCAGAGCGATCATCACTTTTCTCGGCGTCTGCTCCAGTCTCACCCTCTATGTCAACGGCAGCTTTGTCGGATATAGTGAGGGCAGCCATAACAGCGCAGAGTTTGATCTGACCGGTTTTGTCAGGGCCGGAGAAAATGAGCTTCTTGCCATCGTTTCCAAGTGGTGCAACGGTACCTATTTAGAATGTCAGGATATGTTCCGGGAAAACGGTATTTTCCGCGATGTCTATATCACGGAAAATGACAGCGACTACATCTATGATTTCGGTGTGAAAACACGCAAGTCCGGCGACGGCTATAAACTCAGCGTCGATGTCAGACTGTCAGGTGATCACCTGATGGGCAAAAAGCTCACGGCCGAGCTTATGAAAGACGGTGAAAAGCTGGCGGAAATCTCTGCCGACGCCGACCGGGACGCCTTCCTTTCCTTTGGCAAGCTGGAAAATGTCAAGGAGTGGAGCGCGGAAAAGCCGGAGCTTTATACGCTTTACCTCTCTCTTTGTGATGGGGAAAAGCCTCTGCAGGTTATCCGGAAAAAGATCGGCTTTAAGAATATCGTTATTGACGGGGAGCGCTTCCTCTTTAACGGCATGGCCGTTAAATTCAAGGGCGTGAACCACCATGATACCCAGGCGAAAACCGGTTATGTGATGTCTGCCGAGGATCTTAAAAAAGATGTGGAACTCATGAAAGATTTCAATGTCAACACGGTGAGAACCTCTCATTATCCTCCCGATCCCATCTTCCTGGATCTCTGTGATGAATACGGACTTTATGTCGTGGACGAAGCGGATATTGAAACCCACGGCACGCAATCCACGCTCGATCAGAAGCCCACGGGAAAGATGAACATTATCAGTAATGACAAAAAGTGGCTGCCGCGGTTTACCGACAGAGTTTTGCGCATGTATGAGAGAGATAAAAACCACCCCTCTGTTACCATGTGGAGCCTCGGTAATGAATCCGGCGGCTGGAAAAATCAGGATAAGTGCTGCGATATGCTCAAGGCACTGACGGATATTCCCGTCCATTATGAGGCGGTTATCCGAACACCGAGAGGCTCCTATGATGTCATCTCCGAGATGTATCAGCATCAGCCGGTGCTGGAAAAGATCGGCCGTCACAAGATGCCGCCGAAATATAAAAACAAGCCCTATTTCCTGTGCGAATACTGTCACGCCATGGGTCAGGGTCCCGGCTCTCTGGAGGATTACTGGAAAACCATCTATGCTTATGATAATCTCACCGGTGGCTGTATCTGGGAGTGGGCCGATCACAGCGTTTATGATGAAAAGGCCAAATACCAATACACCTACGGCGGCGATCACGGCGAAAAATATCATGACGGCAACTTCTGCGTGGACGGTCTGTTTTATCCTGACAGAACCCCTCACACCGGCGCTTATAATATGAAAACCGTTTATCGTCCCATCCGATGTGAAAAGGCCGGAGAAAAAAGCTATCGCTTCACCAATACCAACCGTTTTATCAGCGCTGACGCCTACGGCGTGCGCTATGAGCTGCTGGAGAACGGCGAAATCACCGAGAGGGGAGAGGTGAAACTCAGCATCGGTCCCTGCGGCAGTGAGATCATTCATATTCCCCACGGCGACGGTGTCCCGAATCGGGATCTGCATATTACTTTCATTTATATCGACTCCTGCGGCCATGAAGTTGCCAGGGAGCAGCTGACGCTGCGTGAAGCCGTCAGAGATCCGGACTTCGTGGAGAAGAAAAAGGCGCAGTTCACCCGCAAAAAAAATAAGCTCTATGTGGACTTTGAGGGCGGCTCAGCCTGTTTCGCTCTGGACAGCGGCACGCTCGTCAGCTATGTCGTGG
The DNA here is from genome assembly GCA_029013165.1 of Oscillospiraceae bacterium. Taxonomy (GTDB): domain Bacteria; phylum Bacillota; class Clostridia; order Oscillospirales; family Acutalibacteraceae; genus UBA6857. The sequence goes on from JAQXMV010000094.1 coordinate 10,285, forward strand.
GCGGCAAGGAGATCCTGGCCGACAAACAGGGCTTTACCCATAATCTTTTCCGGGCATACCTGGATAATGATCGCAATATCGTCCGCGAATGGAAAAAGCAGGGCCTCGACAGCCTGATCTATGAGGGCAGAATGTCCTCCTATGAACAGAAGCAGGATAAGGGTAGCGTGAAGATCAAGACCGTGGGAACCCTCTCTTTCAAGGGCAAGGCTCTTTTTGAATGTGCGATCAAATACGAGATCTATCCCAGCGGCATGATGGGCATTAAAGCCAAGCTCGAGCAGAAAAAGTTTACCCTGAAAAAGTACGATCTTCCCCGTTACGGACTGAGCATCAACCTTGATGAATCACTGGAAAATGTCCGCTATTACGGCCTTGGCGAAAGAGAAAATCTCAGCGATTTTGATGCCCACAGCACCCTGGGCCTTTACGGTGCAAAGGTCTGCGACATGAACGAGAACTATATCAGACCTCAGGAAAACGGCTCTCACGGCCGCACCCGTTGGGTCGAGCTGACGGACAATGAGGGCAGGGGAATCAAGATCTACAACAGGAAGAATTTCTTTGCTTTCAATGTACATAATTATTCCAATAAAACCCTGAGAAAGGCAAAGCACAGAGAAGACCTGAAAAATGACAAGCTCACCTGCCTGAATATCGACGGTTTCCTGCGCGGCACGGGAAGCAACTCCTGCGGCCCCGATGTTTTGCCGCCATACCGCATTTCTTTCGACCGTGAGCTGAAGTTCGGTTTCTTTGTCATTCCTGTATTGTGACAGACAGGCACACAGTGTTGATTAAGTGGCTTTTCCCGAATATTTTTTTCCTGTATTCTTCATATAATAGGATAAAATGATCTTGAATATGGATTTTCATTGTGCTATAATTTCCACTGTAGATGTCCGCGCCGCCATGAGGCGTAGGACAACGAATTGAAAAATAACGGAGGCTGAATCAATGAAGCAGTTAAACATCGGAATCATCGGCGCCGGCCGAATCGGTAAGGTACATATGCGGTCGATTACATACAGTGTTCCCACAGCGAAAGTGCTGGGTATCACGGATGTATACAAAGAGGGACTGCAGGAGCTTGCTGATAAATACGGCATAGAAAAGGTATACGACAGCTATCAGGATATGCTGGCAGACAAGGATATTGACGCAGTGCTTGTGTGCTCCTCAACGGACACCCATGCCGATATTTCCATTGAGGCCGCCAAGGCCGGCAAGCATATTTTCTGTGAAAAGCCCGTAGATCTCACACCGGAAAAGGTCAAGGCCGTTATGGAGGCCGTTGACAAGGCCGGCGTTAAGCTCCAGGTCGGCTTCAACAGACGCTTCGACCACAACTTTGCCCACATTCACAAGCTCATCAATGAAAACAAGGTCGGCAATCTGGAACTGATCAAGATTACCTCCCGTGATCCCGAGCCTCCTCCGGCAGAATATGCCGCAGTTTCCGGCGGTATGTTCCTGGATATGACGATTCATGATTTTGATATGGCGCGTTTCCTGGCCGGCAGTGATGTCACCGAGGTCTTTGTCAATGCCGCCTGTCTTGTGGATCCCGCCATCGGTGAGGCCGGTGATGTGGATACCGCCATCATCAATCTCAAGTTTGCCAACGGTGCCCTGGGCGTTATTGATAATTCACGCCGCGCCGCTTACGGCTATGACCAGAGAGTGGAGGTTTTCGGCTCCAAGGGCGCCGCTTTTGCCTCCAACGACACCCCCACCAATGTTACGGTCATGAACAGCGAAGGCATTACCACGGATAAGCCGCTGTATTTCTTCCTGGAAAGATACATGCAGTCCTTCCGCGACGAGATGATCTGCTTTGTAGATTCCGTTCTCAACGATAAACCCACTCTCACCACGGGTAACGACGGTCTGAACTCCATTCTGGTTGCTTTAGCCGCCAAAAAGTCCGTCCAGGAGGGCAGACCCGTCAAAATTGCCGAGATCGGCTGATAATATTGATGTTACCGCGAGCATTCCGTCTTTGTTTCGGAATGCTCCTTGCGGTGTTTTTAAAGTTTATTTCTGTCCTTTTCCGGACAGATGAAAGGATGATTTTATGCTTCTTACAATGGCTCAGGCCCTCGTGAAATTCCTTGACAACCAGTATGTCAGCTTTGACGGTAAGGAAAGCAAATTTGTCGACGGCATTTTCGGCATCTTCGGTCACGGCTGTGTGGTCGGAATCGGTCAGGCTTTGGAGCAGGGCGGTCACTCCCTGCGCTATTATCAGGGACACAATGAGCAGGGCATGGCTCACGCCGCCATTGCCTATGCCAAGCAGATGAACCGCAGAAAGATAATTGCCTGCACCTCTTCCATCGGACCCGGTGCCCTGAATATGGTCACGGCCTGCGGCACCGCCACCGCCAACCGTATTCCTCTGTTGGTTCTGCCCGGTGACACCTTTGCCTGCCGCCAGCCGGACCCCGTGCTGCAGCAGATCGAGCAGCCGACCAGTGTGGCCATTACTGCCAATGACGCTTTCAAGCCCGTATGCAAATATTGGGACAGAATCGAGCGCCCGGAGCAGCTCATGACCGCCTGCATCAATGCCATGCGCGTTCTCACGGATCCCGCCGACACCGGCGCCGTCTGCATCGCCATGCCCCAGGATGTGGAGGCCGAGGCTTTCGATTATCCCGATTATTTCCTGCAAAAGAGAGTGTGGTATATCGACAGACGCGTGCCCAGCGACAGAGAGATCGAGGCCGCGGCAGAAATGATCCGCAAGGCCGAAAAGCCCATGCTTGTTGTCGGCGGTGGCGTCACTTACTCCAACTCCTATGAGCAGGTTCTCGCTTTTGCCGAAAAATATCATATTCCCATCGGTGAAACCCAGGCCGGTAAGGGACAGATTCCCTATGAGCATCCGCTGAATATGGGCGGCTGCGGCGTTACCGGTGGTGCCGCCGCCAACGCCATCGCCAAGCAGGCGGATCTCGTCATCGCTGTGGGCACCAGACTGACGGACTTCACTACCTGCTCGAAGTGGGGCTTCCAGAATCCCGATGTGAAAATGCTTTCCATCAATGTCTGCGCTTTTGACGCTTTCAAGATGGATTCCGTTGCCGTGATTGCCGACGCCAAACTGAGCGTCGAGGCGATCGGTGAAAAGCTCGGAGATTATCAGTCCGCATGGGGCGATGAGGTGAAAGAAGCCAAGGACAGCTTCGACAAGGAAATCGATCGTTGTTATAACGCCGTTGTGCCCGGTGGTCTTTCTCAGACCAGAGCACTGGGAATCATCAACGAGGTTATCGCCGATGATTCCGTGGTGCTGGGCTCCTCAGGCTCTCTTCCCGGCTGTCTGCAGAGAATATGGAAAACCAAGGCTCCCTATACCTATCATGTGGAATACGGCTTCTCCTGCATGGGATATGAGATCTGCGGCGCTCTCGGCGCCAAGCTGGCTTGCCCCGACCGTGAGGTATATTCCATGGTGGGCGACGGTTCTTTCCTGATGCTGCACAGTGAGCTTTACACAGCCGTGCAGGAAAATCAGAAGGTCAACATCATGCTCTTTGACAATAGCGGCTGGGGATGCATCGAAAACCTCCAGAACGGTCAGGGTACCGATACTTTCGGCACTCGCTTCACCCGAAGAAACGAGGAAAGCGGTATGCTCGACGGCGAGGTAATTGTCACCGATTATGCCAAGATCGCCGAGGGATATGGCTGCAAGGCCTACCGTGTGGCTACGGCAGAAGAACTCTACGCCGCCCTTGAGGACGCGAAAAAGCAGACGATCCCCACTTTCTTTGACATCAAGGTGGCCCACAAATCCATGACCGACAGTTATGATTCCTGGTGGAGAGTCGGTGTCGCCGAGGTTTCCGAAAGTGAAAGAGTCCGTGCCTGCTATGAGGACATGGCCGAAAACATCAAAAAAGCAAGATTATATTAATTAAAGGAGAAAGAAACAATGCTCAATAAAGATAAGGTTCAGCTTGCCATTGCGCCTATCGCATGGACAAATGACGATCTGCCGGATCTCGGCGCGGAAAACACTTTTGAACAGTGCGTAAGTGAAATGGCTCTTGCCGGTTTTACCGGCAGTGAGATCGGCAATAAATATCCCAAGGATGTGGAAACGCTCAAACATAAGCTCGATGTCCGCGGTATGAGAATCTGCAACGCGTGGTTCTCCTCCCTGTTGCTTTCCGAGGGCTATGACGCCACGATAGAAGCCTTCATCAAGCATAGAGATTTCCTCCATGCTCTCGGCGCCAAGGTGATCGGCGCCTCCGAGCAGGGCAACAGCATTCAGGGTAAGGATGTTTCCATTTTCGGTGAAAAGCCTGTTTACACCGAGGAACAGTGGGCACTCATTGCCAAGGGCTTTAACAAGATGGGTGAACTTGCCCGGGAAAAGGATATGTATTTCACCGTCCATCATCACATGGGTACCGGTGTTCAGACTGCCGAGGAAATTGACAAGCTCATGGAGATCACCGATCCGAACCTGGTTTATCTTCTTTTTGATACCGGTCACCTCTCTTTCAGCGGTGAGGATGTTCTCGGTGTGCTGAAAAAGTATGTTCACAGAGTGAAGCATGTTCACCTCAAGAGCATTCGTCAGAGTGTGATTGACGACGCCAAGGCCAAGGGCTACAGCTTCCTTGATTCCGTCCGCGCCGGTTCTTTCACCGTTCCCGGCGACGGAGACTTTGATTTCACACCTGTTTTCGACATTCTTGATGAAGCCGGCTATGAGGGTTGGATCGTCGTGGAGGCTGAGCAGGATCCTGCCAAGGCCAATCCCTTTGAATATGCGGTTCTTGCCAGAAACTACATCAGAGAAAAGACCGGCCTGTAATATCACTGCATCATGAAACCGAGATCCTGTTTTCCCTTTTCGGCAAACAGGATCTCTTTAAAAGGAGAAAAAATATGAAAGATTTCAGCTTTTATCATCTGACCGATCTGCATTACTATGCCAATGATGTGATCGGATCATACGGAAAATACTATGAAGAAAAATGTAAGCTCGAGCAGAAATGTATGGCGCAGACAGGCGCCATCATTGACGCGGCTTTTCAGACGATACTCAAGGATAAAGAGACGGATATTGTCCTGATTTCCGGTGATCTGACCTTTGACGGTGAGGTTCAGAGCCATGACTCTCTCAGAGAAAAACTCCGTGCGCTGCAGCAACAGGGAAAGAGAGTATTCATCACATTTGCTACTCACGATTTTTATATGCACGCACAGCGTTACACAGACACCGGCACCGAGGATCTGCCGAAATATACCCGTGCTCAGCTTCGTGAGCATTATCGGGAGTTCGGCTATGATCAGGCGATCGCCGAGCATGAGGGCTCTTATTCCTATTGCGTTCAGCTCACCGAGGACACCAGACTGCTGTGCCTGAATGATGACGGTGACTTTGACGATTTCTGCGGCTATTATAACGATCAGCTTTTCTGGATCAAGGATCAGATCGAGGCTGCCAAAAAAGACGGCTGCCGCATTTTTGCCATGACCCATCATCCTCTTCTGGAGCCGTCACCGATCTATCCGGTCATTTCTCACCGCGCTATGCTGGGCGGCTATGAATTTGCGGCGCCTTATTTGGCCGATCTCGGTCTTGAATACATTTTCGTGGGGCACACGCATATTCACGACATCAACTCTTTGACCACGAAAAAGGGCAACACCATTTATCAGATCAATACCGGTGCACTGACGGGACATCCTCTTGCCTACCGCAAGGTCACCTATACCGACGAGGGCATGGATGTCAAGAGTCAGTATGTGGAAAAGATCGACTGGGATCTCGGCGGCAGGGATCTGAGGGAATATGCCCGTGATCATTTCATCTCCATGATCCGTTTTCTTTTTGACGCGCTGGAAAATGACTTTGACGAATTTGTTTATCTGTTCAGTCTTTTCATCGGCGAAAGTAAAAACATTGATAAGCTGGAGCCGGTTCTGAAGCCCCTGGGTAAATTTGTCACCGGCCTGACCTTCCGTTCCATTGCCAAGGTTTTCGGCGGCAAGGAATATCTTACTCCTGAGGTTGCCGACAAGAGAATCGTGGATTTTCTCTGTGAGGTTGTCATCGATATGTATGGCGGCAACGCCGACTGCACACCGGATAAGCCGGAGTATAAGATCTTCATGAACCTGTGTAAGAAAGTTCTGAAACTCATCAAGGTCAAGGATAGCAAGGGAGAGCCGATTGATATGGTTGCAGTATTTGCGGGAACTCTTTATAATGCCGGCATTGACGACCATAACGCTTTCCTGAAATCAGCGAAGAAAGGACCGCTGATAAAAAAATAAAACAATAAAAGTTTCGGTCAAGCCTTTTTAAAGGGTTGCGGGGTCAAGGGGCAGAACCCTTGTCGCTGTCCGCAGACAGCGAAACGCCCTTCACTGAAAAATCAAACCGCGCAAAATGGAAGAAGAAAAAATATTCATCAAGCGCAGAAAAGGGCAGATGATTTTTGGTAACAGACGGACTTGACTGTTGCGGTGGCGCTGTGCAAACAGCGCCGCTTTTGTTTATTGATAAGGTTCTATCATTACACGCCTTTCAGCCGACAGGCATATAATGCAATGAGAAGAGCCGCGTGGGCAGGCTTCACTGCCGCGCAGCTTTTTCGCACGATCCCGATCCTTTGACGAAGGATCGGATCGGCATTTGGTCGTATGGGAGGTGTTTGCTTCAATTGATCAGAGAAATTTTACCCGGAATTCTTCTGCCGTTTTTCGGTACGGCGATCGGTGCCCTCGGTGTTTTCTTCCTCAAGAAAAACCTTTCCTCGGTGGGTAGTCACTTTCTCACGGGCGTGGCGGCAGGCATTATGACGGCGGCTTCGGTGTGGAGCCTGATTATTCCGGCTGTGGAAAGAAGCGAGGCCATGGGTAAGTTCGCCTTTGTGCCGGCGCTGGTCGGTCTTGCCGCCGGTACGGCCTTTATGATGCTTCTCGGCTCCTGGGCGGAAAAGCTCTGCCTCAGAGCCGTGCATATGAAAGCCGGCTGTAAGGAGATCATCTCCTTTCTCGCCGTGACGATACACAATTTTCCCGAGGGCATGGCCGTGGGAATGATTTATGCGGCTTATATTTCAGGCGATCAGAGCGTCAGCCTGGCGGCCGCCTTTGCTTTCACCCTGGGGATAGCCATACAGAATATTCCCGAGGGGGCGATTATCTCCATGCCGCTTCATGCTAAAGGCATGGGAAAGGGCAGATCTTTTTTTTGGGGCGTGCTTTCGGGTACTGTGGAGCCTGTGGGCGCCGTGCTGTCTATGCTGGCGGCGAGGGCTTTGTCGGGACTGCTTCCCTATTTTCTCTCCTTTGCCGCCGGAACTATGCTCTTCGTTGTGTCTCAGCAGCTTTTGCCGGATATGCCGGCAGGCAGGAGACTGCCTCTCAGGGCGATATCCTTTGCTGTCGGTTTTGCGGTGATGATGTGTCTGGATGTGGCACTTTCTTAAGATTTTCTTACGCATCGCTTAAGAAGAAATAAACCCTATTGTAAGGCGGGAAAGTTTGTTTTATAGTTGTCACAGAGAAAGGGTGACAGGTATGAAAACAAAAAGAAAACACGGACATAAATTATTTCTTCTTCTGATCGTTGTATCAGTACTTATCACGGCAGCGGTGTCCTTTTGTGCCTCCGGCAACAGAGTGTGCACTGGGATCGGATCTCTGCGATTTTTCAGTCAGGCGGATAAAAACGCCGTCGAGCTTCTGCTGGTCAACAGCAAAAATTCTCTGCCCATCGGATATGAAACGGAGCTGCTGACCCTTTCCAACGGCGTTGTCATTGCCGAGATCATTTATCCCGATCTGCAGGAGATGTTCGACGATATGCGCCGGCAGGGGATTTATCCCACCGTTGTCAGCGGTTACCGCAGCGCTGAGGATCAGCGCAGAATCCTGGAGAAAAAAATTGCGGCCTTTCGCGAAGAGGGTTACAGCAAAAGTCAGGCAAAGGAAATGGCCTTGCAGTGGGTGGCAGCTCCCGGCTGCAGTGAGCATCAGACGGGGCTCGCCGTGGATATTAACCCGGACTATGACAAAAAGGCCGGCCGTGAGGTCTATGACTGGCTGGAAAATCACGCCCATGAATACGGTTTCGTGAAGCGTTATCCCTCGGATAAGACGGAAATCACGGGTATCAGCAATGAGCCGTGGCATTATCGCTACGTGGGCCGGGAGGCCGCCGGGGAAATGGTGGCGCATAACCTCTGCCTCGAGGAATACCTGGGATATCATTGATTCGGGAAAAAGTCCGCCCTGTCTCCATGATTTAGCCATTGTAACAACACGGCGACGCTATGGAGCAAGTAGGACGATTATATAGCAAATCCTCCGTATGATAAAAAGGATCATACGGAGGATTTTTTTGCACATTCTTCAAATAAACCGACGGCGGACGGTTGAGATTGCAACAGAATGACAAACCGGAATTTGTTGAGTTTAATAGAGAAAAATAATCAATATCATTCTTTAATATACTTCTGGTCAGCTTGTGGGATTTCATCATCAGATATATATCTTTCCACTTTCATATGAAGATTATATTTTTCTCT
>JAQXMV010000095.1 GCA_029013165.1 Oscillospiraceae bacterium
TGCCGCGAGCATGGGTGCATTCCTGCTCTCATCCGGCGCCAAGGGCAAGCGCTTCGCGCTGCCCAACAGCGAGATCATGATTCATCAGCCCTCCGGCGGAGCTCAGGGTCAGGCAACGGAAATCAAGATCGTTGCGGATCATATCCTCAGAACCAAGGCAAAGCTCAATAAGATTCTTGCGGAAAATACCGGCAAGGATATCGAGATCATTGCCGCCGACACCGAGCGCGACAATTTCATGACGGCTCAGGAGGCTTTGGATTACGGCCTGGTGGATAAAATTCTGGACAAGAGATCATAAGTTTTTGGCAGCGGCGCGGTTTTGATTATCACGCCGTTTCCCATGAATAAAAGCACTTTCCTGTGGGGCTACGGCAGGAAGCGTGCGTCTGTAAGTCAAGACACGGTAGCCGGAAAGGCTAAGGAATCCATTATGGCAAGAGATGGTGACATCAAGGATAAGACCATAAGATGTTCTTTCTGCAACAAGTCTCAGAACGATGTCAAATCGTTGATTGCCGGTCCCGGCGTCTATATCTGTGACCAGTGCATTGAGCTTTGCCGTTCCATTATGGAAGAGGATCAGGGGGAAAAGAAGGAAAGCGACTTCGATTTTGCCGCTTTGCAGAAGCCTCACGAGATCAAGGCACAACTCGATGAATATGTCATCGGTCAGGACGAGGCAAAAAAGGCACTGAGCGTTGCGGTCTATAACCACTATAAAAGAATCTACACAGGCAAAAACAGCGATGTCGAAATCAGCAAGAGCAACATTCTGATGCTCGGACCTACCGGTGTGGGCAAGACCATGTTGGCACAGACTCTTGCCAAGATCCTCGATGTACCCTTTGCCATTGCCGACGCCACCACCCTCACAGAGGCCGGTTATGTCGGCGAAGATGTGGAAAACATTCTTCTGCGCCTGATTCAGGCGGCGGATTTTGATGTGGAGCGCGCTGAGCGCGGCATCATCTATGTCGATGAAATCGACAAGATTGCACGCAAAAGCGAAAGCACATCCATCACCCGTGATGTCAGCGGCGAGGGCGTGCAGCAGGCTCTGCTGAAAATCATCGAGGGTACGGTTTCCAATGTTCCGCCTCAGGGCGGCCGAAAGCATCCCCAGCAGGAGTTTATTCAGATCGACACGACCAACATACTCTTTATATGCGGCGGTGCCTTTGACGGCATTGAAAAGATCGTCGGCAAACGAATGGGCAGCTCCGGTCTCGGCTTCGGTGCTGAGATCAAGAGCAAAAAGGAACTCGAGGACAGCAAGATCATGCACAGCGTGGTGCATCACGATCTGGTCAAATTCGGCCTGATTCCCGAGCTGGTGGGCAGACTTCCTGTTATCACCGCCCTGGACGATCTGGATGAGGACGCGCTGATCCGGATTATGTCCGAGCCGAAAAACGCTCTTCTGAAGCAGTATCAGTATCTTTTCAGCATTGACGGCATCGAGCTGAATTTTGAATATGACGCCATGAAAGCCATTGCGGAAAAAACGCTGGAGGCTAAGACGGGAGCCAGAGGACTTCGCTCGGTGGTGGAAAATCTGCTGATGAATTATATGTACGATTTCCCGTCGAAAGGCGTTACCGGCGCTCTCACCATCACGAAAGATACGGTTCTGAAGGCAGCAGAGCCCATTTTCGAGCAGAAAGATGTTGCTCCGGCAAAAAATGTCAAGTTACCTCTGCCTAAGCGTAAAAAGTCCGAATAATCTATTGACTTTTATGTTTCGCTTATGGTAGAATACTATAGTATAAAAATTTCGGAGGTTTAGTTCCATGACAGCTCTTCAGTATGCTTTGGCAATTCTTGTTATAGTGTTTTCACTTATTATCATCGCTCTCGTTCTTCTTCAGGAAAGCAAGCAGCAGGGACTTTCCGGTGCCATCACCGGCGCTGCCGACAGCTTCTTCGGCAAGAATAAGGGTAAGACAATGGAAGCAAAGCTCGCAAAGTTCACGAAGATTGCCGGTACCATATTCTTTATTCTGGCTCTTGTGTCCTCTTTGCTTGTTCTCTTCGGAGCATAAGAACAAGGTTGAAACAAAAAAATGTATGCGGCGTGTTCCTCATGGGAATATGCCGCAGTTTTCTTGCATTCAGCGGGAAATGTGAGTTGTTTTTTTGTGCGCGCTGTGTTATAATAACGAAGTTGATTTGGAGGTGAAGCTATGGCAAGAATGGATGAAAAAGAGCTCAAAGCCCATATCAAGTCGGGAAATTTCTACCCCGTATATCTGGTGTGCGGCAATGAGGATTATCTGAAAAAGGTTTATGTGGATATGATTGCGTCCAAGTGCGTCGACCCTGCCTTTGAGAGCTTCAACCTACAGAAATTTGACGGCAAGAGCTGTCAGCTGGCCGATGTTTTCGATCAGGCGATCATCATGCCTATGATGTCTGACAGGCGCTGTGTTATCGTTGAGGATTATAAGCTCGAGGGTGCCGGTGAAAAGGATCTGGGGCTGATCAGGCAATATCTGGAAAAGGGAAACACCTCTTGCGTTGTCGTTTTTCATCAAAAAAACATTGATTTCTCTCTGACAAAAGCGAAAAAAGCCGTGGAGATTATAGATAAGTTCGGTGTGGTCTGTGTTCTGGATAAGCGAAGCGGCACTCAGCTGACAAAGCCTCTGATCTCTTACGCCGCCAAGCAGGGCTGTACCCTCAGTCAGCAGACGGCGAATCTGCTGGTTTCCCTCGTGGGCGACGACTATCATACGCTGATCAACGAGCTGGGAAAGATCTGCAGCTATGTGGGTTCCGGTGAGATCACCGCCAAACAGATCGAAGCCGTGGCCGTCAAAACCGACGACGCCAAGATTTATTATCTGACCAAGGCGCTGATGCAAAAGGACTTCGACCGGGTCTATCAGGTGCTTCATTCACTGATCCGGCAGAAGATCGAGCCGGGCTATATTCTCGGTACGATTGTCAGCACTTATGTGGATATGTACCGGGCCAAGGTATCCCTGGCCGGCGGAGCACGGGGCGACGCCCTTGCCGCCGATTTTGACTATCGCAAAACGGCTTTTCGTTTGTCGAATGCCGCCAGAGATGTTTCACGCATGGATATCGGGATCATCAGGCAGTGCCTCGAAGTGCTCAGCGAAGCTGACCGACGGCTGAAATCCACCGGTGAAAATCCGGTGATCGTCCTCGAGCAGCTCATGGTGCGGCTCTTCCTCGTCACCAACGGAGAACGGGTATGATCAAGTTAGACAGACCGGTTATCGTTGAGGGAAAATATGATGTGATCAAGCTGAGCAATATCCTTGACACGCTGATCATTAAAACCGACGGTTTCGGCATATTCAAGGATAAAGAAAAGCAGGCGCTTCTGCGCCGTCTTGCCGGGGAACGGGGCATTATTGTTATGACGGACAGTGATTCGGCCGGCTTTTTGATCCGCAAATTTATCAATTCCAGCCTACCGACGGAAAAAATCACTCATGTGTATATTCCCGATCTTTACGGTAAGGAAAAACGCAAAAGGGAGTTTTCCAAAGAGGGCAAGCTGGGCGTTGAGGGCACACCGGAGGAGATTATTCTCGAGGCGCTGAGAAAAGCAGGCGTCACCGCCGCGAAAACGAATCATGAGCCGCGGCGGCTCATCACCAATATCGACCTTTATGAGCACGGACTGACCGGCAAAGAAAACAGTGCCCGGAAAAGAAAGGCTCTGCTTCGGGCTTTGGCACTGCCGGAGAGAATGTCAACGGCATCGCTGATCAAAATACTCAATGCTTTTGTTACCTATGAGGAATTTGAAGAAAAAATCAAGGAGCTGGGAATATGAGAATAGGTCATGGATATGATGTACACAGGTTGGTTGAAAACAGAAAACTGATCCTCGGCGGCGTGGAAATTCCCTTTGAAAAGGGCCTTGACGGTCATTCCGACGCCGATGTGCTATTACATGCCATTTCCGACGCCTTACTCGGTGCGGCGGCTTTAGGCGATATCGGCAAGTTTTTTCCCGATAACGATCCGGCCTATGAGGGCGCGGATAGCCTTGTGCTGCTGCGAGAAGTCTGCAGAAAACTGAGTGACGAGGGATATACGATCATCAATATAGATGCCACAGTTTTGGCGCAACGACCGAAGCTGAGGCCTTTTATAGACCTTATGCGTGAAAACATTGCTGCCGCCTGCGGCATAGAAGCTGACGCTGTCAGCGTCAAGGCGACGACTGAGGAGGGCTTGGGCTTTTCCGGCAGGGGAGAGGGCATTGCCGCCCATAGCGTATGCCTGATCGAAAAGTATTAACGGATAAACATTAAAATACGAAGCAA
>JAQXMV010000096.1 GCA_029013165.1 Oscillospiraceae bacterium
TTCCCTTTTCCCAGAGGAGATCATCGGCGTCGCTGACGCTGTGTCCGCCTTTGAGCAGTACGGCGCAGCCGTAGACTTCACTGATCTTTTTCGCCGCCCGGATCATCGTGTCCCGGTCGGTAATCGGCATTCCGGAGAGAATCTCTGCCTCGGGAATGTTCGGCGTCACTAAGGCCGCAAGGGGAATCAGTTTTTCTGTCAGCGCTGCCACGGCGTCGGTTTCCAGAAGTCTGGAACCGCTGGTGGAAACCATAACGGGATCGAGTACGACATTTTTTGCGCCGTAAAATTTTAGCTTTTCGGCGATGACCCGAATGAGCCTTTCAGAGGATACCATGCCTATTTTTACGGCGTCGGGGAAAATATCCTCGAAGACCGCATCAAGCTGTTGCCCCAGAAATTCGGGAGTGGATTCCTGAATTCCGCGGACGCCGGTTGTGTTCTGTGCCGTCAGCGCCGTAATGGCAGTCATGGCATAAACACCGTTCATGGTCATGGTTTTAATATCTGCTTGAATACCGGCGCCTCCGCAGGAATCACTGCCTGCGATTGATAATGCTGTTTTCATGGTTTTGCTCCTTTTGAATGGATTTGCATTATTTTTCTATAGCAGCACAGAGTGGTGCCCCCGGTATGCCGCTTTGCGCTTCGGCTCAGATAGCCGAAGCCGATTTGAGAAAATGATCGCTGTCGGAAAAATCCTCTATGTAAAAATCCGCCAGCTCCCGCATCTTTTCGCCGTATTTCTCGCGGCAGTCATAAACTGCGGCCGTGAGAAAGCCGTCGTTTTTGGCCGTTTGGAGGGCGTAGAGCGCATCCTCAAAGACGACCGTCTTGTCTTTGTCCGTGCCGAGATGTCTGAGGGCTTCCCGGTAGATCAGCGGTTCCTGCTTTCCGGCGCCGATCTCTGTGCAGGTGAAGATCTCTGAGAAATATCCGTCGAGACCGAGGCGCTTCAGGGCGGCTTCCACCAGATAGTGATCCGTCGCCGTGGCCACACACATTTTGACCCCGGCATCGCTCAGTTTTTTTAGAAATTCCGGAATACCGGTTTTCGCCTCCACCTCGTAGAGATATTGTTTTTCCACGGCCTGATTGATGCCCGACATGATTTCTTCTTCCGTCAGGGTGACGCCGTATACGCTTCGGTAATAGCCGGCGGCCTGACGCAGACTGAAGCTCCTGAACTTTTCATTGATGTCCTCTTGGGGCTCATAGCCCAGAGAACGCAGGTAGGTTTCTCCCACGGTGTCCCAGACAAACATGGAGTCAAGCAGTGTGCCGTCGAGATCAAAAATTGCACCTTTCATCATAGGCCGACTACCTCTTTCGCTTTCTCTTTCAGGGCAGCGGCGGCGCTTCGGATATCCTCGGCGGCAAAGATGGCCGACACGACGGCAACGCCGTCCATGCCGCCGCCGGAAAGGGCAGAGATATTTTCGAGGCTGATACCGCCGATGGCTGCGGCCGGTATGGAAACCGAGTCGCAAATGGTCTTGAGCTGATCGGTGGTGATTCTCAGGGCGTTTTTCTTCGTGGGGGAGGGGAATACAGCGCCCACGCCGAGGTAATCCGCACCGGCTTTTTCAGCGGCCCTGGCCTGCTCGGGCGTTTTGGCTGTGGCGCCGATGATGAAATCGGCGGGTGCTTTTTGTCGGATCAGAGAGACCGGTGCGTCCTCGATGCCCACATGGACGCCGTCGGCGCCGCTTTTCAGTGCCACTTCCACATTGTCGTTGATGATCAGCGGCACATGATATCGGTGGCACAGCTCCTTTATTTCCAGGGCTTCGCGGATAAATTCCTCTTCGGGCAGCTCTTTTTCGCGCAGCTGCACGATGGTCACACCGCCTTTCAGGGCGTCCTCCACCTGCTCATAGAGAGTCTGTTTTCCCACCCAGCTGCGGTCGGTTACCGCGTAGAGCAATAACATTTCTTTTTTGAATTTCATGATAGATCTCCTAAGACTTTTTTTACATCGTCACACATCATGGCGGTGCTCATGATGCAGGCGCCTTTGGCACCGGCGGCTTTCACCTGTGCCAGATTTTCGGCGTTGATACCGCCGATGGCATAGACCGGCAGGGAAACGCTGCTGCAAATCTCCTTCAGAAATCCGAGTCCCCGTCCCGGCAGTCCTTTTTTGCAGTCGGTGTCAAAAATATGTCCGGCTGTGATGTAGGTGCAGCCGAGGGCTTCCGCTTCCATGGCGTCGGCGACGGAGTGACAGGAGACGCCGAGAACGGTGAAGTTTTCTCTTTCTTTCGCCGGAAGTCCCCGCAGAAGAGGCAGCGGCAGATGAAGAGCCCGGCAGTCGAGCTTTTCTGCCGTACCGGCAAAGCTGTGCAGGATACAAGGCGTATGATACTTGCGGCAAATCGCAAGAACCTCGACTGCCAGCGCTTCATATTCCTTTTCTGTCAGATCTTTTTCACGGAGAATGATGCCGGCGGGCCGGCTTGCGGCGATTTTTTCGATACGCGCCAAAAAATCCTCTCGGCAGAGGCGGCGGTTGGTGACACACAGAATATCAGACATAGAGATAGTCATTCATGACGGGCTGCAGTCCCTCGTCGGCAATGTCCTGATACATTCTGTCGAGACTGCGGCTGTCGTTGATCTCAAACTGTTCGTCGCCCTGTTCGCCGTCGGCCTCCTTGCCGCTGTATTTGCTCTCGTGGTCGCCGATGCCGGTGGAAACGCCGGCGGAAACCTTGGTGGCGGCAATTTTGACGATTCCGTTGCGGAATTCGGCGCTTTCGCGCGAGGAAACGGTGATGCCCACATAGGGCAGGAAAATCCGGTAGGCACAGAGAATCTGACAGAGCTGTTTCTCGTGGACATCGAGGGGATTGATTTTGTCATTATTGATGATGGGACGCAGTCGCGGACAGGAGAGAGACATTTCCGCGTGAGGATATTTGCGCTGGAGATAATAAACATGAAGAGCGCTTGCTAGGGCGTCCTTGCGAAAATCCGAAAGGCCCAGAAGAGCCGAAAAGGCAACGCCGCGCATACCGCCTCTCAGGGCTCTTTCCTGAGCGTCGAAGCGATAGGGCCACACGCGCTTGTGTCCCATGAGGTGCAGGGTTTCATATTTATCCGCGTCATAGGTCTCCTGAAAAACCGTGACATAGTCGGCGCCGCATTCGTGGAGATAACGGTATTCGTCGGTGTTCACGGGATAGATTTCCAGACCGACCATACGGAAATATTTTCTTGCCAGCTTGCAGGCTTCACCGATATAGCTGACATCGCTTTTGGCGCGGCTTTCACCGGTGAGGATCAGGATTTCCTCCATGCCGCTGTCGGCAATGACTTTCATTTCATGCTCGATCTGCTCCATGGAGAGCTTCATGCGGTTGATGTGGTTATAGCAGTTGAAGCCGCAGTAAACACAGTAGTTTTCGCAGTAATTTGCAATATAAAGGGGCGTGAAAAGATAAACATTGTTGCCGAAATGCTTGCTGGTCTCCAGCCTTGCCCGCTGGGCCATCTGCTCAAGAAAGGGTTCGGCGGCAGGGGACAGCAGAGCCTTGAAGTCCTCCACGGAGCAGGTTTCATGCTCCAGGGCGGCTCTGACATCTCTTGCCGTGTATTTGGCGTAGTCATAGGAATTCATGTGCGCCATAACATTGTGGCAGACATCGGATTCGATCTGCTCCATGCCCGGCAGATATTCCATGTGGTTTTTGCGGCAGGAGGGATCGGTCTCGAGACGGTGTTTCTTTTCCAGTGCTTCGGGGGAAAGAAAGGCCGAGTCAACAAAAAATTGATTTTCCACTTGTTATCACCTCTTAATCGCGCAGGAAGCCTGTCAGAGGATCGGAGGCCGAGGCGCCGCGGGTGAGGACTCTGCCCAGACCGGACAGATAAGCCTTTCTTCCGGCTTCGATGGCAAGGCGGAAAGCCGCGGCCATTTCCGGCAGATCGCCGGCCGTTGCGAGGGCTGTGTTAGCCATAATAGCGGCGGCGCCCATTTCCATGGCTTCGCAGGCCTGGGAGGGTCTGCCGATGCCGGCGTCCACGATGATGGGCAGGTCGATCTCATCAATGAGAATCTGAATAAATTCTTTGGTGGCAAGGCCCTTGTTGGAGCCGATGGGGGAGGCCAGAGGCATAACCGAGGCGGCGCCGGCGTTGACCAGGTCACGGGCTGCATTCAGGTCGGGGTACATATAGGGCATGACAACAAAGCCCTCTTTTGCGAGAATTTCCGTGGCCTTGATGGTTTCCTGATTGTCGGGGAGTAGATATTTGGAGTCGCGCATAATTTCGACTTTCACGAAATCGCCGCAGCCGATCTCCCTAGCCAGACGGGCGATGCGAACGGCCTCCTGTGCGTTTCTTGCGCCGCTGGTGTTGGGCAGGAGGGTGACGCCCTCGGGAATGTAGTCAAGAATGTTTTCCTGCTCCTTGGTGTTGGCCCGGCGAACTGCCAGAGTGATTATTTCTGCTCCCGCATCCTTCACCGCCGCTTCAATAAGCTTCATGGAGTACTTGCCGGACCCCAGAATAAAGCGG
>JAQXMV010000097.1 GCA_029013165.1 Oscillospiraceae bacterium
ATTGAGTTTATTAAAGGTCAGAATTACAATGACCTGCGCAAGGATACACCGGCTATTTATTTCGCCGGAAACAGCATTTCTTCCTCTTATCTCAGTGAGATCATGGCCATCTGCGAGGGCAAGGACTTTTCGGTCAATGTCATTTCCAAATCGGGTACCACCACTGAGCCGGCCATTGCTTTCCGCCTTTTCCGTGAAAAGCTCATTGAAAAATACGGCAAAGAGGGTGCCAAGGACAGAATCTTTGTCACCACTGATAAGGCCAAAGGAACTCTTAAGAGCTTTGCCGACAAGGAGGGCTATGAAACCTTCGTCGTTCCCGATGAAGTCGGCGGCCGATACAGCGTTCTGACTGCCGTGGGACTGCTCCCCATCGCCGCGGCCGGTATTGATATCGACACGCTCATGGCCGGCGCCGCCAAGGCAAGAGCCGAGCTCATGTCCACCTCCATTGAGGAAAACCCCTGTTATCAATATGTTGCCGTCAGAAATGCTCTTTACAATAAGGGCAAGAGTCTGGAAATGTTCGTCAGCTATGAGCCCTGCTTCACCATGATGAACGAGTGGCTCAAGCAGCTCTTCGGTGAGAGTGAGGGCAAGGAAAATAAGGGACTTTTCCCCACCTCGGCCATTTTCTCCACGGATCTTCATTCTCTCGGTCAGTATATTCAGCAGGGCGAAAGACTCATGTTTGAAACGGTGATCACTTTCTCCAAGGCTAAGAAAGAAATCACGATTCAGCAAGACGAGGAAAATGTGGACGGCCTGAACTTCCTGGCCGGCAAGACCATGTCTTTTGTCAACGAAAAGGCTTTCCAGGGTACGGTGCTGGCTCATAATGACGGTCTCGTGCCGAATATCGTGATCGAAAACGAAGACATGGGCGAAGAATCACTGGGTTATCTCATCTACTTCTTCGAGAAAGCATGCGCCGTTTCCGGCTATGTTCTGGGCATCAATCCCTTTGATCAGCCGGGCGTTGAAAGCTACAAGAAGAATATGTTTGCACTTTTGGGCAAACCCGGATATGAAAATGAGAAAGAAGTACTTGAAGAAAGACTCAGTAAGTGATATAATGTATGTGTAATTGAACGCTCCTTTCCCGGAGGGGGAGGAACGGTGCAATAAATAAAAGGAGGAATTAAAATGATTTCACTTATTTTAGGACACAAAGGTTCAGGAAAGACTAAGCGTTTGGTTGACTGCGTAAACAAGGCCATTGAGACTTCCAAGGGCAATGTTGTTTGCGTTGAGAAGGAGACCAAATTAACATATGATGTCAATTATCAGGCAAGACTGATTGCCACTGACGATTATGAAATCAAGGGCTATTCATCATTCTACGGCTTCCTTGCCGGCGTTTGCGCAGGCAACCACGACATCACCGATGTTCTGGTGGACGCCACCCTTCGTATCGGCGGCAGAGACTACAGCGAGCTGGCTCTCTTCCTTGAGAAGGTTTACGAGCTTTCCTCAGCCCATGAGAAAGACTTCGTTTTCACCATCTCTGCGGATAAGGAAGAGCTTCCCGAATCCATTTTCAATTTCTGCACCGTAATGTAAAATGCTTTCTCAAAGCGGGAGCCGCGTGGGTTCCCGCTTTTTGTTTATATGCCGGCAGAGGAGAATGTTATCATGACTTATGAATACGAAAAACAGGCAGTGGCAGAGGGCTATTCCCTTGTCTGCGGTGTGGATGAAGCCGGAAGAGGTCCGCTGTGCGGCCCGGTGTGCGCCGCGGCGGTTATACTGCCCATGGACTGTGAAATTGAGGGAATCAACGATTCCAAAAAGCTCAGTGAAAAGAAGCGCGAGGCTCTTTTTTCGGTCATAACCGAAAAGGCGATAGCATATTCTGTAGCAATGGTAGATGCCGCGACGATCGACGAAGTCAATATTTTGCAGGCGACCTTTATGGCTATGCGGCAGGCGGTGGAAACCCTTTCGGTGCGGCCTGATATGGCCCTCATCGACGGAAACCGGAAGCCAGGTCTGGATATGGCCGAGCGTACCATTGTCAAGGGCGACGCCAAGAGCATTTCCATTGCAGCGGCCTCCATTTTAGCCAAGGTGACCAGGGACCGCTATATGCTGGAGGTTGACAAAAAATATCCGGAATATGCCTTTGCCAAGCACAAGGGTTACGGCACCAAGCTTCACTATGAGAAGATCGCCGAAAACGGCATTTGTCCGGAGCACCGCCGCACTTTTCTGAAAAAAATCCTCGGTGAATGTGATGAATAAAAAGGATATCGGCAAATTAGGCGAGGATTTCGCCGCTGTTTTTTTTGGGGATCTGGGCTACCGAGTGCTGGAAAGAAACTATCACAGCCGTTACGGCGAAATTGACCTGATATGCGAAAATGAGCGAACCCTTGTTTTTGTCGAGGTGAAAACCAGAAACAGTTTTGGTTCCCCGGCCGAGGCGGTGGATGAACACAAGCAGAGACGCCTGGTGAAAACAGCCCTGATGTATCTGAGCTCTCATCCCGGCGAAAAATTCACACGCTTTGATGTCCTTGAACTCTGGCAAAATGACGGCCGGATCTATCGCTTTAATCATATTGAGGACGCATTTTCCGCAGAGGTATGGTGATAATTTTTGCAGTATTTTGATCTTCACTGTGACACCTTAACCAAGGCCTGCCGCCTCGGCGGCAGCCTTTATGGCGGCAAAATAGCCGCAGGAATAGGTGATGGCCAATATCTTGAAAAATGGCAGCAGTGCTATGCGATCTGGCTTGACGACAGCATACACGGAGAAGCTGCCTTTTCCTCTTTCCTGCGGTATGTGAGATTTTATCGCAGTGAGATCAGCCGTATGAATAGCATGGGGATATCCAATCTGACGCCTCATCTCACGGTAGAAAACGGTGTCTCACTGGCCGCTGATATCCGTAATATGGAGGAATTTTGCAAAAACTCCGTGGAAATGATCGGTCTGACCTGGAACGGCGCCAATGAGCTCGGCGGAGGAGCCGACGAGCCGGGCGGTCTTACGCCTTTTGGTGTCGAGGTGGTGAAAGAGGCGGAACGCCTCGGGATCATCGTTGACGCCGCCCATCTCAGTGAAGAGGCCTTTCGCGATCTCTGCCGAGTGGCGAAGAAGCCTTTTGCCGTCAGTCACTGCGGCTGTTATGATCTACGGCGCCACCGCAGAAATCTGAAAAAATGGCAGATCAGGGAGGTCATTGACCGCGGCGGTGTCATCGGCATCTGCTTTTATCCGGCTTTCCTGCCGAAAAGACGCAGCGCCATAGAGGGCGTGAAAGATTGTTTAGACTATATCGTTTCCCTGGGCGGAGAAAAGAACATAGCGCTGGGGAGCGATTTTGACGGCGCGAAGATGAGCCGGGAGCTTTCCGGTCTGCGGGATATCCGATTTTTAGCCGATGACAGGCTTTACCGAAATGCCGAGGCTTTTTTTGTGGCGAATTATCGGTGTAGGCCTTGACTTTATCCCTCTAACATGATAAAGTAAACGCAAGGATAAATAAAGGGGAGGATCACCATGGGCGAAAAGCTCAAAAAAATGATCGGCATCAAAGGCAGCTTCAAAGAAAGCATTGTGCCGATGATCAATTATTGCTATACCAACAGTGCTCTGAGCGGAGCCGGGTATATCATCAGCATGTATTTCACGATTTTCCTGACGGAGGTAGTGAATCTTTCTCTGCCGCAGGCCTCCTTCGTGGTGATGCTTGCCACGGTGTGGGATGCCGTCAGTGATCCGGTGATGGGCATCATCACCGACAGAACGCGCTCCCGGACAGGACGGCACAGACGCTATCTGCTTTTGGGCATACCCGTGCTGATGATCTCCTATATCATGATGTGGAATTCTTTCGGCATCAGCGCAGAAGAAAATCCCTCGCTGTGCGTGGCCTATTATGCCGCGGCCTATATGCTCTATAAGACGGCCTATACCATCATTGATGTGCCCCATGTGGCCATGCTGCCGGAGCTTGCGCCGGAATATGACCAGCGCACCCAGTATGTATCCATGAGTTACATATTCAATTCTCTGGGCATGATTCCGTCCTATATCATTCTGCTGATCATGCTGCGTGCTTTCGGCTCTGCCGGTCAGATTTCGGCAGAAAAATCCCGTGAGCCCTTTTTCTTCACCGGTATTGCCCTGTCCGTTTTTTATGGAGTATGTGTCTTTCTGACCTATCGGTTGGTCAAGGAAAGAAGCTCCCTCGAGGACAAGCGTGAACCCTTTGACCTGAAATTCTTTATCAATGAATATGTCCTGGTTTTCAAGAACCGATCTTTCCGTCAGTACTTTTTCATGTCCCTTTTCTGGCAGTTCTCCACGGGCTTTTATAATACCTCCAAGGTCTATTATATCAAGTACCTGGCCAATCAGTACAGCAAGTATGCCATCATCAATACCCTTGCCGGCGTCTTTGAGTCTCTTGCGTTTCCGCTGAATTATGCCCTGACGATGAAATACGGCAAGCAGAAATGCGGCACGATTGTCACACCGCTGATGATAGTCGGTCTCGCCATCGGTCTGTTCATGCAGCCGAGCCAGAGCGGAACCACCATGGGTACGATGATGTTCCTGCTGATGATTTTGAGCATTATGCTTTATCCTTTCGGCATGAGTGGTCTCGGTTTTGTGGCCAATAATGTTTTGCCTGATCTCAGCGATGTTGATGAGCTGATCACCGGCCGCAGAAGAGAGGGAGTCATCTCGACCTTTAATACCCTGATCAAAAAATCCGTCAGCGGCGCCATGGCCATGATGGTGGGACTGATTCTCAATGGATTCGGTCTCGTGACCGGCAAGACGGTGGCCGATTTTGAGGCCGCCAACGGTATCAATTATCAGCAGACGAGCAGCGCACTTTTGGGTATTCGTATCTGCGTTGCCGTGATACCGATCATCGCTGCTTGCATTTCCTGGTATTTGCTCAAAAAGTTCCACATGACAAAAGACGATCACACCATGATCCGGGCCGCCGTGGCCACGAAGCATAAATACGGCAGCGTCACCCTTTCTCCCGAGGAGATCGAGCGTGTCGAAATCGTCACCGGTCAGAAATATGCCGACACATGGCTCGGTCGTGATAATGACGAAAGTCAACCCCATACCCTTGACAAAAACAGCGAGGGAGAATATAGTATACTTGTGGAGAAAGCCGCCGAGATGAAAGCAAGTCTCAGTGCAAATGAAACCTAAAGCAAGGAGAAAGAAAAATGACAAACATTGACATCACGCAAAAGGAACCGAAAAAGAAAGAGAAAAACTGGAAAACATCGCTGGGCGATTTCCTCTTTTATCTCGTGCAGTGGACATGGGGTCTGCCCGTCAATTTAGTGGGATGGATCGCTTTTACCATTTGCACCAAGATCAAGGGCAGACGTTGGCAGCGTTTCGGCTATGCCAAGATCGTCTATCTTCCCTGGAATGCAGGTGGCTTGTCCCTGGGACTGTTTATTTTCATGAAAGATCAGCACAAGAGCCGCACCTGGACCTATGACGCGAGAATCCATGAATACGGTCACACCTGGCAGTGCCTGATTCTCGGCCCCCTTTATTATCTCGTGATTGCTCTGCCGTCCGTCATCTGGTGCAACTGCTTTGAAAACTACAGAAAGAAAAATAATGTGCCTTATTCCAAGGCCTACTGTGAAGCCTGGGCCAACGCCTGGGGACAGAAATTCAGCGGCATGAAGCTGGTAAATCCCAACCGATAAGGAATCGTACATAAAAAACAGGCCGGAGTTCCGACCTGTTTTCTTTTGCTTTGTTTTACTGATTATCCGGCGGCATTGACCGTGATTTCGGCAATCTGGGGAGCGAAAGCCTCCATGCCGTTAAAGAGGGTGTTTCCGCTGTTGGAAAGGGTGATTTCATTGTCGCCCTGTCTGAGGCTAAGATGGAATGTTACGGTTTTATAGGTGAATTTGCTGTAGGTGTTTCGGCAGAAAATATTCGTCGATTTGTCGCCGCAGGTAACGGTCAGATAATCTTCGATGAGATCCACATTATAGGCATGCACGCCGCCCTCTGAGTTGCAGGCGTAAAGCACCGTGAATCGGTAGTCACCATCCTCCGGCACTTGAACGGTAAATTTACCGCTACCGCCGAGACTGGATATGTTGCCTACATATTCTGTGCCGTATTTGTCAGTCAACAGCTGGGCTTTGCCTTCCAAGGTAATTTCTCCTGCTTTGATTACCTGACGGAAGCCTTGCTTCTCTGACTTCGTCAGGCGGCAGATCTCTGCTTTGCCGGCAAAGCGGATTTCATTGAGGCCACGGCGCAGATAGACGGTTCCGTTTTCCTTTATAGTGAATTTCGCTCCGTCTAAGGTTGCTTCGCCGCAGGCGTCGGTTGTCAGGTCATAGAAGCCGTCGGTATCAGCCACAGCTAAATAGGCACTGCCGTCCTTGCTGTCGGGGAGAACGCTGATTTCGCGGCTGTCGCTGTGAGGGGCTACGATCATGCTGTCGAGAACAAAGGTGCCCGCGCCGTGTGAAAGCTCAATGGTGTGAAGACCGGTACTAAGCTCTGCCGTGATCGTTTTCAGCGAGGTGTATTCACTCTTGATGGTGTTCTCCAGGGAGAGGGTCTCTTCCTTACCGTCTAAGGACATTTTGGCCACGGCATAGTCTCTTTCCTGGGGCTTGCCCCATGTGTCATTGCCCTTGCCATATATGATTTTCAGGTCATATTTTCCGCAGGAGGGCACAGAGAAGGTTAGCCTGACACCGTCACCCTCTTTTTCAAAGCCGCCCACAAGACCCTTTTGCTCGCCTGTGGAGGCATAGGCGCTGTCGTAGGTGTAGCTTTCACCAAGGAGCTTTCCGCTTTCAAATTCATAGCGCTTGGGAATATTGCGGTTAACGATGGTTTCGGCGTTCTCGTCATAAGGAATGATACTGACGAAGTATACGGCATTGGTGTCGGTGCCGGGTATGGTCATGCGCAGCTTGCCCGAGGTGGGCTTGATGCTGAACTGTCGGATTACTGTCGGTGAGCTGACAATGCCGCCGAGTCCGCTATAATAGACGGCTTCGACTTTGACGGTGACCTTGTCGCCGAGATTGGTGCTGTCGAGGTTATTGATGACAATGCTTCTTTTATTTTGACTGCCGGTGCAGATGATGTTGATGCTGTCCTTTTCTTCGCTCAGCACGGCGAGACCCTGATAGGTCAGCCGCCAGTCGCTGTCATAAAGCATAGACTTTTTCAGTGCCTTGACCTCTGTCTGAAGACGCTGACCATCCAGCTCGGCATACTTGCGGTAAAGCCACCAGTTGGAGTTGGGGGAGTTATCATCGGCGCAGGTGTCATTGAGGTTGTTGGCCAGGCGCCAGAAAGCCATATTGGCCCAGGTACCGGTGTTTTCGATGGCGTTGATATACTGGAACATGGCGGTCGGTTCGCCGCAGTCCTCCATACAGCCATATTCGGTCACGATGATCGGCAGCTCGTCTGCGCCCACTTCTTTTTCGATTCGGCGATAATCGGCCACATGGGTTTCCCAGTCGGGAATCGACCAGGGGTTGAGCTCATGATAAATCATAATCTGCGGCAGACAGGCGTTTTCTGCACAGTAGGCCATGAAGCCTTCGATTTTATCCGTGACATAGTCGCAGAAACCGGGACCGCCGATTTTGGCTTCGGGAGCGATGGACTTTACCAGGTCATAGGTGATCTTCCAGGCTTCGTAGAAATTTGCCTTGCCCTCGTCGTCATAATGAACCGATCCGTCATGGTAGCTGCCGAACCAGACGGCGTTGTCACATTCATTGTATATGCAGTAAACGATCTTGTCGCGGTAGGGCTGACTTTCTATATATCTGACCTTTTCTTCCACGATGGGGAGATATTTTTCGCGCAGGAATTCCCGCCAGTCATACTTGCCCTCGGCCCGGAGCTTCATGATTTCATCATGACAATAATACCAGGTATCGAAGCAGTCCTGAAGATAGACGACCACGTAGTCACATTCATTCAGCTGAGACATCACACTTTCAGCGTCACCGGTGGGGTGCTGCAGTCCGCCGGGAACCTTCTGGGAAACCGAGGAAATGTCGATGCTGTTGGTGACGGCTTCACTGGGTAC
>JAQXMV010000098.1 GCA_029013165.1 Oscillospiraceae bacterium
ATCGCTTTTGTCCGTGTAGATCATGATTTTGGAAAGCCCGACGCGGTTGCTGTGAATATCGTACCAGTCAAAGGAAAGCAGATTAAAGCTCTCAAAACTCTCGAAGCTCTCGATCTGTCCTTCGCCGATATGCCGGAAAACCTCCGGTTCCATCTGTGCCGCCACCTGCGACAGCTCCTCGGGCAAAATGACACGCTGCATTTCGCTGCCCTCCCTTTTTTGTTGCAATGTATATGTTAGCGATACTATTATAGTATTCCGTTTTCTCCCCGTCAATGGATTTTTTAGTGTGTCAGCATATTTTAATAAACATTTACAAGGAAATGTGTTGATTTTCTTCGGCTTTTCATGGTGTTATTTTCCTGAAATCAGCCGCTTCGGCGCACTGCGCCGGCGGCAAGGGGAGAAAGTGCGATATGAGGAAAAGTTGAGAAAAGTCAGCCAATGAAAATAAATGAAAAAAATTTCCTCTAACCCTTTACATTTATCAGACACTGTGATATAATTCTAAGGCATTATGCCGATCTCTCGGTTTGCGGGTTTTGCTCCATGAGCCTTTCACCGGCCGCATACTGGGGATTTGGCAGGCAATAATAATTCTTAGAAGAGGTGAATTGTCATGATGACAAAAGAAGAGAAAACCGCAATTATCAAGGAGTATGCTACTCATGAGGGTGACACCGGTTCACCGGAGGTACAGATTGCTCTGCTTACCTACAGAATCAAGAACCTCACCGAGCACCTGAAGTCCAACAACAAGGATCACCATTCACGCCGCGGTCTGCACATGATGGTCGGTCAGAGAAGAAATCTCCTGGCATACCTGCAGAAAAACGACATTGAGAGATACCGCAGCATTATCTCAAGACTCGGTATCCGTAAGTAATTGCACCCATACGGCAGACATGACAGCTTTTCGTGTCTGCCGTTTCTTCGGTAATCAGCACGGGGTTACTTCTTTGGTTTTAGCACTAAATTGAGCCTTGAATTTTTCAGGGCTGAATTTAATGCTAAACCGAACCTCGTGCATAAAATACAAAATATTATTTTAAAGAAGCGAGGTAAATTTATGTTCCCTGAATTCAGAAAGTTTGAAACTACACTGGCAGGCAGACCTCTCGTTGTTGAAACGGGAAAGATGGCCGGTCTTGCCGGCGGCTCCTGCCTGATCCGATATGGCGAAACAGAGGTGCTCTGCACCGCCACCATGTCCGCCAAGCCCAGAGAGGGCGTTGACTTCTTCCCCCTCAGTGTTGACTTTGAGGAAAAGCTCTATTCCGTCGGCCGTATTCCCGGCTCTTTCCAGAGAAGAGAGGGTAAGGCAAGCGAAAAGGCTACCCTTTGCTCCAGAGTGATCGACAGACCCATCCGTCCTCTTTTCCCCAAGGATATGAGAAACGATGTCGGCGTTGTCGCAACGGTTATGTCCGTTGATCAGGACTGTCTGCCGGAAATCACCGCCATGATCGGTGTTTCCGTTGCCATTTCCATTTCCGAGATTCCCTGGGACGGCCCCATCAGCGGCGTTTCCGTGGGTCTTGTGGAGGGTAAGTTCGTCATCAACCCCACCGAGGAGCAGAGAGCTAAGTCCGATATGGCTGTCACCGTTGCCTCCACCTCCGATCTGGTTGCCATGATTGAGGCCGGCGCCAACGAGGTTGACAATGACACCATGTTCGAGGGTATCATGTATGCCCACAAGGTTAACCAGGAAATCGTTGAGTTCATCAAGGGTATCCAGAAAGAGGTCGGCAAGGAAAAAGTTCCTTTCGAGTCTCAGGATCCCGATCCCGAGATGTTTGAAGCCATCAAGGCTTTTGCTATTGACGATGTCAAGTTTGCTCTTGACACAGACGACAAGAGAGTCCGTGACGAGAGACTCAAGCCCGTTTACGAAAAGGTACACGAGCACTTTGATGAGGAATATGCAGACTGCCAGGAGAAGATCGACGAGTGCCTTTACAAGCTGCAGAAGTTTGTTGTCAGACGCTGGCTCCTCGATGAGGGCAAGCGCGTGGACGGCAGAGGCATCAACGATATGCGTCCTCTCAATGCGGAAGTCGATCTGCTTTCCCGAGTACACGGCTCCGGTATGTTCACCCGCGGTCAGACCCAGGTTCTCACGGTGACTACCCTCGGACCCATGAGCGACGCTCAGCTTCTTGACGGTCTCGACAACGAGCAGAACAAGAGATACATTCATCACTATAATTTCCCCTCCTATTCTGTCGGCGAAACCAAGCCCTCCAGAGGCCCCGGCAGACGCGAAATCGGTCACGGCGCCCTTGCTGAAAGAGCACTGCTGCCGGTGATCCCCAGCGTTGAGGAGTTCCCCTATACCATCAGACTGGTCTCCGAGGTGCTTTCCTCCAACGGCTCCACCTCACAGGCATCTGTCTGCGGCTCCACTCTTTCCCTCATGGCCGCCGGCGTACCCATCAAGGCCCCCGTTGCCGGTATTTCCTGCGGACTGATCACCGAGGGCGACCGCTTTATGACCATGGTTGATATTCCGGGTCTTGAGGACTTCTTCGGCGACATGGACTTCAAGGTTGCCGGAACCAAGAAAGGTATTACCGCCATCCAGATGGACCTCAAGGTTCACGGCTTGACACCCGAAATCATCAAGGAAGCCTTTGAAAAGACATACATTGCCCGCTGCAAGATTCTGGACGAGGTTATGCTTCCCTGCATCGCCGAGCCCAGAGCCGAGCTTTCCAAGTATGCGCCCAAAATGCTCACTACCAAGATTGATGTTGACAAGATCGCAGAAGTCATCGGTAAGCAGGGCAAGGTTATCCAGAAGATCTGTGCCGAGTGCAACTGTAAGGTCGATGTGGAAGAGGACGGTTCCATCTTTGTTTCCGCCATTGACCTCGATGACGCCAAGCGTGCCATCTCCATCATTGAGACCATTGCCAATGACCCCGAGGTCGGTTCCATTTTCCGCGGCGTCGTTACCCGTCTGATGAACTTCGGTGCTTTCGTTGAGATCGCACCGGGCAAGGAAGGCCTGGTTCACATCAGCAAGCTCGATGTCAAGCGTGTGGAAAAGGTCGAGGACTGTGTGGCTGTCGGCGACAGCGTCATCGTCAAGGTTATCGAAATTGACGATCAGGGCAGAATCAATCTCTCAAGAAGAGACGCTCTCATTGAAATCGAGGGTCTTGTACCGGAGGATGACGGTGAAGAAGCACCCCGTCGCCCCAGACCCAGAAGAGACGGCGACAGAAGAAGACGCGGTTAATTTGCTGAAATAATGATATCACCCGTTGTTGCTTGCAGCAGCATCGGGTGATTTTTTTATGGTTAATAATCATTGGTTCCCAAGTTTCGGATGTTTCTTTCCTCAGCAGAGTTTTTTCACTGTAATGTCGGCGGCTGTCGATTCCTGTTATTTCCTGTAAGACTTCATGTTCTCTGCGTTTTTAGACAGTTCACCTGAACATGACGAATAAATATCCTCTGTGAAAATAATGGTATCAAAACATATAAAACAAATCAAAAAACTCCTTGAAATTTGTGCACTTTTATGGTAAAATAATTAGGTCATTAATTTGAAAAGGAGATGTGATAATGGCTAAAATTTCATCAGCAAAGGTGAAAGCCTTCTTTACGGAGGTTAAAACTCACTGGAAAACGCCGGCAGAGGGCAAATATGTCCCCTACAAAGAGTATAAGGACATTTTCATCGCTGTCGGTGCAAACTATTCGGCATCTAAGGTGCTGGAATACATAACTTTTGCGGCAGGCTGTTTCCTGATCATGCATCATTATCAGTTGCCGTATTTGACTTTTTCGATTATAAGCATCATCAATATGCCTTTGGGCTATGTGACCGCCCTGATCTGGTGGTTCGTCTGCGATAACCTCGGCTTCCTGCCGGGAAAGACGGAGAAAAAGCTCTATGCCGTCTACATATCCATGATTGTATTCGGACTGTCGCTGATTTTCTTCGATGTCTCGACACTGTTCAATCCGTCAGGACGATTCATCACTTACCTCAATAATCTCGAGGGAATGAATGCCACCGCCTGCTTTAAGGTTTTCGGCACCCATTTCCTTTATTCCGGCTGGGTCGGCGCCCGAAACATCTTCTGGAGAAAGAAGCTGCTCCCGAAGTTCGGCCGATACAAATACTCCCTTTATTGCGATGTGATTCCCAAGTGCATCATGGTTATCCTCATCGGCTGGCTGCCGATCTATGAGATCGCCGATGTGCCGACGCGCGTCTGGGCAGCGAACCTCCTCTTTGCCTGCTTCAATGTTTTCGGCTTCGCCAACAATCTGGAAACATGTACGCAGAATATTTCGCCCAACCTGAAAGAGAGAATTTTTGTCAGAACTTATCCGGTCAAGCTCTCCCATTTCCTCTGGACGATTGTTTCCATTCTGCTTCCGGTTATCGTCGGTAAGCTGAGATATGGCTGGGCTGACATCAACCTTTTCCGCTATGTTATCCCCGGATTCTTCATCGGCTGCGCCGTGCTGACGATGCTGTTTTCCGGCAGAGTCAAGGAGAGAATCCCTCAGCCGCCGCTGGAAAAGAAGGTCAATATCAAATTCTGGGACGGCATGTTCGGTGTTCTGTATAATAAATACCGCTGGATCAATACGATTGTCGGCCTGCTCGACTCTCTGGGCAACGGTATGCTGGCCTTTACAACGGTGCTTTATCTTTATACTTTCCGTCTCAGCGGCCTGCCTTATTCGCTGATCATGATTCTGATTTCTTTCGCAGGTACGCCGCCGGATTTCCTGACACCCTATTTCCTCAAAAGATTCTCTTACAAGCAGATTATGATATTCTATCAGCTCACCAGAGCTGCCGGCAACGCCATGATCGTGGCCGCCATCGTTCTGTGCGGCGACAAGCTGGTGCTTTGCGGTACGCTTTGCTGTGTTGCGATGTTCCTGATGGAAATGACCAAGACCGTGCCTACTTCGGCAAGCTACGACATGAATGTGCGTGTCAATGACTATCAGATGTATCTTTCGGGAGAAAGACTGGAGAGCTTCTCGGGTATTTTCGGTTGGTTCACAGGCCCCATTACTTCCTTTGTCGGCCTGATTATTCCTCTGCTTCTTCTCTCTTACGGTTTCAACAGCAACTGGGATATTCTCTTTGTTGACTCCGCCAGAATCAAGATCATCGTTATCCCCATTATCATCGACATCGTCGGATACCTGCTGATGACCATACCTTATTTCTTCTGGGATTATGACGCCAATAAGCAGAATAAGGTTATGCAGGTATTGAGACGCCGCGCCGAGGTAGCCGAAAAAGAAGCTCTGGAACAGGGCGAAAAGGTTGCCGGCGGATATACCGGTTGAGAAAGGGGGAAAACAGGCGATGAAAAAGAAAGACAATAAAGTCAAAGTTGATAATCTTTACTTTGACGATACTGAGCTGGATATCCCCGAGGATCAAATATATGACTATCAGATCGAGGGACTTTCGGCACCTCATATCAATAAGCCCTACAGTCATTTCCGTGCCAAAAAGCTGATTCTGATCCTGGTCATTATCGTTGCGGTTTCCCTTTCGATTTTCTTCAGCGTCAGAGTTGTCCACAGCGATGTTTTCAGCTTTGATACGCTAGAGAGCGAAACCTATAAGCTGACGAAATTCAGCAATACCAATAATATTACGGAACTCACCATCAACTATGTCAGCGATATCGAGTATGATCGCACAAATCCCGATCCGAAAACCAATTTCACGATCACTGCCGATGAGACCAAGCCGGTAACGGAGATCGGTCCCTATGCTTTCAACTGCGACGGCGTTCTGCAGAAAGTATATATCGGTGAGAATGTTGAGAAGATCGACGGCAAGGCCTTTTATTCCTGCTGGGCGATAAAAGCCTTTGAGGTTGATGAAAACAACCCGAATTACTGCGATGTGGACGGCGTGCTTTACACGAAGGATAAGACGACGGTGGTTTGCTATCCCTGTGATCACGATCAGTATCTGCGTGAAAAGTACGGTTACAGTGAGGAGCTGAATGCAGACTGTGAGGATCAGGAGCTTTTCGCCAAGTATAAGAAAGAGGTTATGACTTATGTCATTCCCTCCAGTGTCACCACGGTGGGAGAACTGTGCTTTAATTACGCCAATCTGGCTGTGGTCTATTTCCCGGAGGGACTGAAAAAGATCGAAACTCTGGGCTTTTTCGAGATGCCGAATATGTCGGATTTCTATACCTATAAACCTCAGGAGCCTGTGACGGAAACCGATATTACGGCTGTGGAGGGTCTGGAAACTTATCTGTCTTTCCCCGATACCCTTGAGTATATCGGATCCGACGCTTTCAGTTATAACCAGTCCATGAACTATGTGTTTATTCCCAAGTCGGTGACATATATCGGTCATCACGCTTTCTGGGATACGGTTTATACTAAGGACGGCGATACTGTCGGTGTCCGTGTGATCAATGTTGAACTGGATGAAGATAGTTTCCGTGACAGTGTGGAAACAGGTGATCAGTGGGTACCCCAGTATAATAAGAACCTGCTGAAGAAGATTCCCGTCGAATATTCCTGCGCAAGAAAAACGGCAGAATAAGACGCAATAGTGATAGATGAAAACTGCTTCTTTGCCCTAACGGGTGAGGGAGCAGTTTTAAATTATAGAAAACTCAAAAAAATTCAGGTAGAAAAATAACAAAAGTTTCGGTCAAGCCTTTTCAAAGGCTTGCGGGGTCAAGGGGCAGAGCCCTTTGTCGCTGTCCGCAGACAGCGAAATACTCTTAACTTGAAAATGAACAACTGCGTTAATGGGAGAAAAAATTATACTCCAACAAGCGCAGGAAGGGAGGTTCCGAAGAAATTCGGGGAGAATTTCTTCGGAACCGTGGGAAACCCTCGCCGGGGGTTTCCCGGTAAAAAGGGCAGATATTTTTATATAAAAGACGTACTTATCCGTCACGATGGCGCTGCGCAGACAGCGCCGTTTTTTTGTGCTTTTTTGTCGGTAGGACGGTGGTGTTTTGCCGAAAACAGAAACCATGGGTGATGTTACTGCGCAGGTGAATTGTTATGAGTGAGGTTGCCGCAGACGGACACGGCGAGCTGTGTCGCTGCCGGATGCAAACGGTCATTTATGGATAGATTTGTTTGATATGATTTATATAGTGCTTTCTTTCAGG
>JAQXMV010000099.1 GCA_029013165.1 Oscillospiraceae bacterium
GCAGGCACCGCCTGCCTTTTCATCACACACCTTTCCTGCTGCATCCCCTCAGGCGGCACTTGCATTTTTTGCCGCGTTGATATATAATAAAGTGTCTGATAAGAGTATAGGAGCATAAAAGAATGAGCAAAAGAGTAATCGTTGTGGGGGCAGGTGCCGCAGGGCTGATGGCAAGCAGCGTGGCCGGTGAAAGAGGACTTGCGGTCACCCTGATCGAAAGAAACGAAAAAAACGCACGCAAGGTCATGATCACCGGCAAAGGTCGCTGCAATGTGACGAATAACTGTACGATGATCAATGATCTGATTGCCAATGTTCCCAATAACGGCAGATTTCTTTACAGTGCTTTTTCTCGGTTCATGCCCAGTGATACCATTGAATTTTTTGAAGATATGGGTGTTCCGCTGAAAGTGGAACGGGGAAACAGGGTCTTTCCGGCGTCAGACCGTGCCGCCGATATTGTTGACGCCCTGAGTGCTTTCAGCCGCGACGCCGGTGTGATGCGCATCACAGGACGGGTGAAATCTCTCCTGATAGAGGACGGCGCTGTCCGCGGTGTCACGCTGGAAAACGGTGAAAGCTATGAGGCCGACAGCGTGATCATCGCCACGGGCGGCAAATCCTATCCGCAGACCGGCTCGACGGGAGACGGATATGATCTGGCAAGACAAGCCGGTCACACCGTCACAGAAATCAAGCCGTCACTGGTTCCTTTGGTGTGTCATGAGGGTTTTTGCATGGATCTGCAGGGGCTTTCTCTTCGTAATGTGAATATCAGTGTGGTTGACAGCGAAAACTATAAGGAGATTTACAGCGATTTCGGCGAGATGCTTTTCACGCATTTCGGTGTTTCCGGACCTGTAATTCTCAGCGCAAGTTGCCACATGAAGGACATGAAGCCCCGAAAATATGAGATCCACATTGATCTCAAGCCTGCTCTGAGCCATGAACAGCTTGACCGGCGTATACAACGGGATTTCCTTGAAAATTCCAATAAAAATTTCATCAATGCTTTGGACGCCTTGCTTCCGAAAAAACTGGTTCCGGTCATTGTCCGGCTGACGGGCATCAAGCCCTCTGTGAAGGTCAATCAGATCACCAGAGAAATGAGAGGCAAGCTGGTCAATATTCTCAAGGATCTCAAGGTCACGGTTCTGGGTTTCCGACCCATTGAGGAGGCCATCGTCACCTGCGGCGGAATAAGCGTCCGGGAGATTGATCCGAAAACCATGGAATCCAAGCTCTGCAAGGGACTTTTCTTTGCCGGCGAGGTCATTGATGTTGACGCATATACCGGAGGCTTTAATCTTCAGATTGCCTTTTCCACCGGCAGACTTGCAGGCGAAAACGCATAATGGAACGATAGGAGAGAAAATATGAAAAAGATTAATGTTGCCATTGACGGGCCGGCAGGTGCCGGCAAAAGCACTCTGTCACGCAGAGCCGCCGAGGAGCTTGGTTTCATCTATATTGACACCGGGGCCTTATACAGAACCGTCGGACTCAACGCCATGAGAAAAGGTGCTGACCTTGATTCGTCTCAGAGCATTGCCGACACCCTGACCGATGATGTCAAGGTCGAGCTGCGTTTTATTGACGGCGAACAGAGAGTTTTCCTCAGCGGGGAAGATGTTTCCGATAAGATCCGGACGCCGGAGGCCTCTGTGGCGGCTTCCAAGGTTTCCGCTGTGCCGGCGGTGAGAGCTTTTCTTTTTGATTTGCAAAAGCAGCTGGCAAGGGAAAATGACTGTATTATGGACGGCAGAGATATCGGCACTGTTGTTTTGCCCGATGCCGATGTGAAAATTTTTCTCACGGCTTCGCCGGAGGCAAGAGCCCAGCGGCGCTATCAGGAATTGCTGGAAAAAGGCATGACGGTCAATTATGAAGATGTGCTGTCAGATATGATCAAGCGCGATTATGACGACTCCCACCGGGAAATCGCACCCTTAAAGCAGGCTGATGATGCCATACTCTGCGATAACGGCGATCTGGATCTTCAGCAGTCTGTTGATCTCATAATCAGAACAATTAAGGAAAACATATAAATAAGACTTTATATGTGAGTTGATCCGATTGTATTTTGATTATGAAAAGAATAAAGAACACAAGTTTTATGATCTTGCCCTTCCGCTGGTGAGGGCCTATACCTTTCTGCGCTTTGATGTGGAGTGCTTCGGCAGGGAAAATGTCCCTGAAAAAGGGCCGTTGATTCTGGCGTGCAATCATATCTCTTTTTCCGATCCGGCAGTCATTGTTGCCAATATCAACCGCAGAGCGAATTTTATGGCGAAAAGTGAGCTTTTCAGAAATCCTGCCCTGGCCTTTCTTCTGCGGCAGATGAACGCTTTTCCCGTTCGCCGCGGCTATAGTGACCGCGAGGCTCTGCGTTATGCCATGGAGCTTCTGCGGCAGGGGCGCGTCTTGGGGATCTTCCCCGAGGGCAGGCGCATACGCGCTGCTGTGCCGACAACGGCCAAAACCGGTGTTGCTATGATCGCGCGCCATACCGGCGCCGATGTTTTGCCGCTGTGCCTTTACCTGGATCCCGGTGAGGATGTGATCAGACCCCATATCAGGCTGCGCTTCG
This sequence comes from Oscillospiraceae bacterium, assembly GCA_029013165.1. Classification (GTDB taxonomy): domain Bacteria; phylum Bacillota; class Clostridia; order Oscillospirales; family Acutalibacteraceae; genus UBA6857. Next base: position 2,591 of record JAQXMV010000099.1, read on the forward strand.
GCGAGCCTTTGAGCGCGGCGGATCTTGGCTTTCACGCAGGCAACAGGAAGGAAGAAGTCTCGGCGGCGGCCGAGCTGATCATGAATAAGATCACGCAATTATGGGAGAAAGAACATGGAAATTCGCGTTGCTGAGACGGCAGGATTTTGCTTCGGCGTAAACCGTGCAGTCAGTATTCTCTATAAAAAGATCGACGAGGGAACCAAGGTGTGTACCCTCGGCCCGATCATACACAATCCACAGGTTATTGAGGATCTGGAGAAAAAGGGCGTCAGGATCATTGACCGCCCCGGTGACGCTCCTGAGGGCTACGAGGTTGTCATCAGGGCTCACGGAGTGGACTGCCGCACAGAGCATGCGTTAGATGAACTCGGTATCCATTATACCGACGCCACCTGCCCTTATGTGCTGAAAATTCACAGAATTATAAAAGAACAGACAACAAAAGATGATATAGTTTTAATTGCCGGAGACGGTGCGCATCCGGAAGTCTGCGGTTTCCGCAGCCACTGCAAAGGGGAATCCTACACCTTCAAAAATGAAGAGGAACTGTTGGAAATTCTGAAAAATAATCCTTATATAGAAGAAAAACCTGTAATTTTTGTCGCACAGACAACTTTTTCCGTAAAAGAATGGAAAAAATGTTCAAAAATTATTGGAAAACTATGTACAAAAGCGATTTATTTTGATACAATATGTAGAGCAACTCAGGAAAGACAGCGGGAGGCCGCTGAACTTTCCCGCTGGGCAGATCTGATGATTGTCATCGGAGGCTGCTTCAGCTCCAATACCGTTAAGCTCAAAAATGTCTGCTCGGAGAATTGCAGAACCTATCTTGTGGAGAGGGCAGAGGATTTGCAGGAGATTGATTTTGGCTCCTGCGAAAAAATTGGTATAACAGCAGGAGCTTCGACACCTGCGCGTATTATAAAGGAGGTTGAAGTCATTATGACGGAAAACTTTAGTGAAACACAAAATAAATCAAAGGAGACACAGGATCAGGAGCTTTTCTTGGCTGCAGTGGACAGCATGGATAATACAAGCACAAGTCAGAATGTTGTTGGCGTTGTTGTAAGCATAGCACCCAATGAGATTCAGGTCGATATCGGCAGAAAATATGCCGGCTTCATTCCCAGAGACGAATACAGCAATGACCCCACTGCCGATCCTACCCAGGAGCTCAAGATCGGCGACAAGCTCAATCTGACCATCATGTCAACCAATGACAGCGAGGGAACGATGAAGCTTTCCAAGCGTATCTACGACAGAAAAGCTTCCTGGCAGACCATTCTGGACGCCAAGGAAAACGACACCGTTATGGAGGGTGTTGTCTCCGAGGTCGTAAAGGGCGGCGTTATCGTTTATCCCATGGGTTCGAGAGTGTTCATTCCTGCCTCTCTCACCGGCCTTTCCAAGAACGAGGAACTGGATTCTCTTCTCAAAAAGACCGTCAGATTCAGAATCATTGATGTGGAAGAGAGAAGAAGACGCGTCATCGGTTCCATTCGCAGCGTGCTCAATGAGGAGCGCAAGGCTCTTGCCGACGCTTTCTGGGCTACTGCCGAGGAGGGCAAGACCTACACCGGTACCGTTAAGTCACTCACAAGCTACGGCGCATTTGTTGATCTCGGCGGAGTTGAGGGTATGATACATATCTCCGAGCTCTCCTGGTCCAAGATCAAGCATCCCTCAGAGATTGTCAATGTCGGTGACACCGTTGAGGTTTATATCAAGTCCATCGAGGAAAAAGAGGACGGCAAGAAGAAGATCTCATTGGGCTATAAGAAAGTCGAGGACGATCCGTGGGAGATCTTCAAGAGAGACTTCACCGTTGATGATGTCTGCGATGTTGAGATCGTCGGCCTTGCTACCTTCGGTGCCTTTGCCAAGATCATTGACGATGTTAAGGGCCTGATTCATATTTCACAGATCGCTGACAGACATATCGCTTCTCCCAAGGAGGTTCTTTCCATCGGTGATGTTGTCAAGGCAAAGATCACGGAGATCGACTATGAGAGAAAGCGCGTCAGCCTTTCCATCCGCGCTCTCATCGAAAAGGACGAGAATGTAAGCGTTGAGGATATGCAGGCTTATTCCACCGATGAGCCCACAGCCGAGGAAGCTGTTGAGGCCGCTGTGGAAGCTGCTGAAGACGCAGAATAATTGAATGTGTCCACATACCGCCCGGTTTCAGCCGGGCGGTGACTTTTTGTGCCGATCACAAGAAAAACCTTGTTATATCTGCCGGCTTTGTGATATAATAAATCCAATAACAGTTGTTAGGAAAGGCGGCGTACCGATGAAAAAAGCACTGATGACGGCCCATGTGGCCTACGCGATTGCCATGTTCAATCTGCCGAATATCAAACTGTTGCTGGAGGACGGATATGAGGTTCATGTGGCCTGTAACTTCGATGACCGCAGCTCCCTGAGCGATGAAAAGGTGCAGCAGCTTCAAGAGGAGTTGGACCGTCTGGGCGTGAAATATTTTCATATTCCTTTCAGCCGCAGCCCTGTGAACCGGGAGAATATCCGTGCTTTTCGGGAACTGAAAAGCCTCATCAGTCGCGAAAACTATGATCTGATCCACTGCCACACGCCTGTGGGCGGAATCCTGACGCGC
>JAQXMV010000100.1 GCA_029013165.1 Oscillospiraceae bacterium
GTTTTTTCTTTTTGCTTCCTTGATTACTTCGTCAACAAGTTCCTTTGCCTTGTCAATATTGTTGCTTTCAAGAAGTGCTTTGATTGATAACATAACTGTAAGCAGTTCTAATCTTGTCATATCGTCTTGCATTATCTTTTCCTTTCTGGTACTCACCACCATATTATAATCAGTGTCTCAACTGATTACATGAAGATTATATCATAGTTGTATGTAGTTGCCAAGCGTAAATGCAAAAGGATTTCATGAATTAGATTCACGAGAAACAAAAGTCAGTGATTTTAATGCTGAAAGACCTAATCAAAAGTGGGTAACAGATATATCATAAAACTGTTGCTTCGCAGCGAAACCAGTGTAGGAGCCAATATCAATGAAGCTATATACGGCAACAGCAAAGCTGACTTTATTTTTAAATTACATATATCTTTAAAAGAAACCGGGGAAAGTATTTATTGGCTGAAATTATTGAAAAGAACTTAATTAATTGAATATGATTTTGATGAGCTTATTGCTCTTGCAGAAGAAATCAAGAAAATGTTAATCTCTTCTCTCAACACCGCCAAATCCAATCAAAAATAATGTTTTACTTCTCTTCATATTTCCTTTCTTCGGATTGAAATTTTTCAGATTTGTGAATAAAGAGAAAACATATAAGAAAGCCTTTATCCGGATTTTATTAAAAACGGTTGACTTTTCCTCTTTGATAAACTATAATAGTTTTACAAAGTGGAGTAATTTATCCACATTATTATTTAAGGAGGAGATTCCAATGAAAAAAGCAATTTCAGTTCTGCTGGTTGCCATGATGCTTCTTTCCTGCTTCGGACTTGCTTGCGCAGTTGGTGCTGAAGCGGTAGGTATAGGCGAGGTCCCTTTGTCAGGTGTTTGCACTTGCAGTAATCATGACGGTTCAACCGGACTTTGCCATTGCTGCGTTTTCTGTCCGACTCTTGATAAGACCTATCTGACTTCCTGTGCCAAGAATACAAGCCCTGACGGCAGCTTTGATGGCAGTGTTTGCTGCAGCGCCTGCGCCGGTATCTGGCCCTGTAACTGTGGCTGTTCCTGCTGCAGAGAAGGTGGCGCAATCGACGACGATCCCAGGCTTCCCATCACTCCCGAACAGCAGCAGAGCTTTGTCGATGCTTTCCAGGCTGTTCTGAAGAAGATTTCCGATGTTTTTGACAAAATCTTCGAGAGAATTTTTGAATTCCTGCAGATCGACAAGATTTTGGGAACCAACTAATCGCTAAGCTGAAAATGAGACTGTTGCATGAAAAATGCAGCAGTCTTTTTTTGTACTTATCCTTCACGGAAAACACATGGATGTGATGGCACTTAGAGAAAATTTCACAATTGTGTCAGTATATTTTAATGGGACCTGAACAAGGATAAAAAAATATGAAATATTTTTGAATAAACTATTGACATGTTGTTCCCGTTAGTATATAATGTAGCCATATTAAGGAAATCACCTTGATAAATCTAAACACGGAGGATAACTACAATGGCAGACATTCTTGCAAAGTTCGAGCAGATTTGGCAGGCAGTTTGGGCTTGGTTCTACAAGTGCATCGCATATTTCTTCCCCGAGTATGCTCCCGCTGATGAGACCACAGCAGCTGCTGAATAATTCAATTATTTAAACAATTGTTTAAAAGGAAAAAGCCACCCTTTCGGGTGGTTTTTTTCTTTGTGTTCACTGTCTGTTTTAGCCTGGAAGGGCAGAGCTTTATTCTCCGCCCTCAAAGCGCGTCAGATAACGGGTGCCGTCGCTGATGAATTTTTCTGTGTCAAATTCCGGATTGCTGATGGCCGACTGTATAATCATGCCGTCGGAGACGAGAAGAATGAGCCAGGTCAGAAAGTCCGCGTTCAGATCCGTTCTCTCCGCAATCTTTTCACTGATCAGCTTCTGAAATTCGCTGTATCTTTTGGAGAGCTTTCTTTTCAGCTCGGCGTCACCTAATTGTGCCTCGCTATAAAGCTGCATTCGGAAAGACGCATTGGCGACATTGCGTTCCACCACATATTTGACCAGACGCCGGATCGAGGTGTCTTTTTCTTTATTTTCCGTCCATTGGATCAGGTCGTCCCACTGGCGGCTGAGATAGCGGTCTGTCAGATCAAAAAAGATCTCGCCCTTGGTTTTGTAGTGATAGTATAGGGTGCCCTTGGAAATGCCGGCGGTTTTGGCGACCTCTGCCAGGGTGATTTCATTGAAGCTCTTGGTTTCCAGGAGCGTCAGCAGGGAGTCGAGTACCATTTCTTTGATGTTTTCTTTTCTGGGTGCTGCCATTGATTTTTCCTCTTGTTTTCAGAATGGTTATATTCTACCATTTATTTTCATTTCTGTCTACCTGTTTCTGCAGATAAAATAATGGATAGAAAAACGGGTAAGAATTAAAAAGTTTTATATACTATTGACAAAAGCGGAGAAGGGGAGTATGATTGAATTATGAAGTCGGTCAGACAACCGACTTTCGGCATAAGGAACTGAAAGTGCCGAAAAGATGCGAAAGGAGAAAACTCGCATGAATTTGAAAAAAGTCAACAAAAAACTGCACAAGCGCTTCGGTAATGCCGTCACGGCCAGCGCCTCGCAGGATAGGATCACGGTTTCGGGCCGTCTGCCTCAGTGGAATGATGTGGTGGAGGCCTGCCGCATGGCGGCCACCAAATACAGCAAGGTGCATGTGGTCAACGACATCGTCTGCGATGAAGTAAAAGAGCAGAAAATGAGACTGCCGAAAATCAGTGATCAGTCCCTTGACGGTGAAAAGCCCGATGTGCTGATTATCGGCGGCGGTATCTCCGGCGTTTCCATTGCCAGAGAACTTTCCAAGTGGAAAATTGACATCCTTCTGGTGGATAAGGAAGCGGACCTTGCCCTGCAGGCCTCCGGCAGAAATGACGGAGAGGTGCATCCCGGTGTGGATCTTGGCAAAGGCTCGGTGAAGCACTATTATATCCGCAAGGGCAATGAAATGTATGAACAGCTTTGCCGTGACCTCGATGTGCCCTTCCGCCGCGTCGGACAGTATGTGTGCTTCGACAAAAACTGGATGAAGCCGGCGATTTCACTCTATTGTCTCTGGAGAAGAAAACATGACGGGATCAGCGATACCGTTCTCATCTCGGGAGAGGAGCTGCACCGCCGTGAGCCTCATCTCGGTGAAAACTTCAAGTTTGCTATTTCCAATCCCTCCTCGGGCTGTGTCTGTCCCTACGGTCTGACCATCGCCTATGCCGAAAATGCCGTTCAGAACGGTGCAAGGGTGGCTCTCAATACGGCAGTGACCGGTATGCAGGTGGAAAACGGCAAGATTATCAGCGTGCAGACCAACAGAGGAACTCTTTATCCGAAAGTGGTGATCAATGCTGCCGGCGTTTTCGCAGAGGATATTGCCGCCATGGCGCAGGATCGCTTCTTCTCCATTCATCCCAGACGCGGCACCAATTCTATCCTTGACAAAAAAGCCGGTGCTTTCATGCATTCCATTGCCTCGGTGGTGGGTCTTGACTTCGGCAAGAACCATTCTAAGGGCGGCGGTATTTTACATACGGTTCACGATAATCTGCTGCTCGGTCCCGACGCGGTGGAAACCTATGAAAAGGAAAACACCGAGACGAGGAAAGAGAGCATTGAAACGGTTTTTGCCAAGCAGAAAAAGACCATGCCCACTGTTTCTCAGCGGGACATTATCACCTATTTTACCGGTGTGCGCGCGCCGACCTTTGAAGAGGACTTTATCATCGAAAAGGGCAGAAGCACGGAAAATATCATTCACTGTGCAGGCATCCAGTCTCCGGGACTGACAACGGCACCTGCCGTTGCGCTGGATATCGAAAAAATGGCAGTGGAAATGCTCAGCAGGAACAGCACTATTCACAGCAACAGTAATTTTAACCCGAAACGCCGCGGCGTTCCCGTTCTGCGCGAAATGAGCGACGAGGAGAGAAACAGGCTCATTGAGGAAAATCCTGACTACGGCGTCATCGTCTGCCGCTGTGAGGAAATCAGCCGGGGAGAGATCCTTGACGCGCTGAAATCTCCCATCTGCGTCCCCACCGTTGACGGCATCAAGAAGAGAATCCGGCCAGGCATGGGCCGCTGTCAGGGAGGCTTTTGCTCGCCCCTGGTGACTAAGATCATTGCCGAATATCTCGGCGTTCCCGTCAGTGAAGTCAGAAAATCCTCCGAAGATTCCGTCATTACCTTCGGAAAAACTAAGTAAAAAGCGGTGACAGCGATGAAGAATAATTATGATGTAATAGTAATAGGCGGCGGTCCCGCTGGACTGGCCGCGGCGATTCAGGCAAAGGATTGCGGCGCCGAGGTGCTTCTCGTCGAGAGAGAAAGCCGCCTGGGAGGAATCCTCAAGCAGTGTATCCACGACGGCTTTGGACTGGTGAGATTCAAGGAAAAGCTCTCCGGACCGGAATATGCCGAAAGATTTATTGATGTTTTCAAAGAAAAGAAGATTGACTATTCTCTGCTGACCTTTGTGACGAGAATCGAAAAGAATGCCGGCGGCTTTCAGGTGGTTCTGGTCAGCCGCAGCGGCGTGACCTCTGTGCAGGCGAAAAGTCTTGTTTTCGCCACGGGCTGCCGCGAAAGAACGGCCAAGCAGGTCATGATTCACGGCACGCGGCCCTCAGGCGTTTTCACAGCCGGAACGGCGCAGCATTTTACCAATCTGCTGGGCGAGCTACCCACCAGAAAATGCGTCATTCTCGGCAGCGGTGACATCGGTCTGATCATGGCGCGCCGTCTCACTCTTGAGGGCGCTCAGGTTCTGGGCGTTTATGAGGCCAAGCCGACCCCCTCGGGACTGACGAGAAATATCCACCAGTGTCTCCATGACTATAACATTCCTATTTATCTTTCCCATACGGTGACCAGGGTTTTCGGTCAGGACAGACTGACGGCCGTGGAGATCTCCGAGGTCGACGAAAACATGACGCCGATTGCGGGAACGGAAAAGATCGTCGAGTGCGACGCGCTGATTCTTTCCGTCGGCCTGATTCCCGAAAACGAGCTTGCCGAGGGTCTCGGCGTGAAAATCGATCCCAGAACCAAGGGGCCGGCGGTCAACGGTCAACTCATGACCTCAGTGGACGGCGTATTTTCCTGCGGAAATGCCCTGCATGTCAATGATCTCGTGGACTATGTTTCGGAAAGCGGCGAGATCGCCGGCAAAAATGCCGCCGAATATGCGCAGGGTGCAAGGAACGAGATCGGCATTGATATTGCCGGCAGCTTCCTGTATGCTGTGCCGCAGAAGCTGGATCTGAACCGGAACAACAGTGAGATCACGGTCTATTTCAGAAGCCGTGAAATCCTTGACAAAAGCGTCTTTAAGATTCTGGTGGACGGCAAAGAGGTTTACGCGAAAAAATATCAGTTCCTGCGTCCGCCGGAAATGGAAAGGCTGCTCATCAACTTTGATTCTTTCGGCCTGACAAAAGACAGTCAAATCCAATTTGAAATTGAGGTGAATTCCCAATGAAAGAGCTGGTTTGTATCGTATGTCCCAGAGGCTGCACCATGCAGATTGAGGGCGAGGGAGAGCAGATTAAGGTCAGCGGCAATTTCTGCAAAAGGGGAGCAGAGTTTGCCCTGAGTGAAATGACCGAGCCGAAAAGAACGATCTGCACAACGGTCAAGACCGTCTTTGCCGAAGAACCGGTTTTGCCGGTCAGAGTTTCCCGGGATATCCCGAAAGACAGGATCTTCGATGTCATGGCGGAAATCAATAAAGTCACCGTGAAGAAGAAAGTTAAACGGGGTGAAACGATTATTAAAGATGTCCTCGGCCTCGGCGTCGATGTCATCGCGACAAGCGGAATCCTAAAGGAATTATCAAAATGAGGAGGGCAGATTGATGGAAAATCCACTTGTGCTGACATTCGATGTCGGTACGCAGAGCACAAGATGTCTGCTGGTGCGTCCCGACGGAGAATTTGAGGATATTTGTCAGATTAAATACGGTGACGATCCCTATTATTCCCGACAGCCCGGCTGGGCTGAACAAAGACCGGACTTTTATTATGACAGAATATGCGAAGCAGGACGGACGATCTGTGAACGCAACAGCGATAAGCTCGGCAGGGTTATTGCCGTCACGCTGACGGTGATTCGTGACACGGTTATGTGTCTTGACAGTGAGAATAAGCCCTTGCGGGATATTATTCTCTGGCTCGATAAGCGTCAGGCCGATTTTAACGATCCTTTTCCGCTGCACAAAAAGCTGATGTTCCGGGTTGCCGGTATGCAGGAAGCCACGAAGATTATCTATCGGGCCTCGGCCTCCAACTGGATTCAGCAGTATCAGCCGGATATCTGGGCGAAAACAGCCAAATATGTGATGCTGCCGACCTATCTAAACTACAAAATGACCGGTCAGCTCTGTGACAGCGAGGCCAACATGATCGGTCACATACCCTTTGATTATAAAAACCGTGACTGGCGAAAAAAGCACGACCTTTCCCGGTGTATCTGCGATGTGCCCGACGAGAAGCTCTGCCGGCTGGTGAAATCCGGAGAGACCATCGGCCATATTACGGCGGAATTTTCCGCCGCCTCCGGCGTGCCGGAAAATCTGCCCCTGATAGCTACCGGCTCCGACAAGGGCTGCGAAACCCTCGGACTGTCTGTGATCCGGGAAAACAAGGCTGCCATTTCTCTTGGTACCACGGCGACGATACAGCTGGCGCTGAAACGGTATGTGGAACCCCAGCGGTTCATGCCGGCTTATCCTGCAGTGCCCAACGATATGTTCAACCCCGAGATTGAAATTTACCGCGGCTTCTGGTTGATTTCCTGGTTTGTCAAAGAATTCGGAGCCGAAGAAGCTGCAGAGGCTAAAGAGCTTGGCTGCTCACCGGAACAACTGCTGGATCAGCGCATCGAAAAGCTGCCGCCGGGCTGCGAGGGACTGCTGCTGCAGCCCTATTGGACGCCGGGCGTGATCAATCCCACCTCCAAAGGTGCAGTGGTCGGCTTTGCGGATTATCACACCCGCTATCATCTCTACAGAGCCATCATTGAGGGTCTCGGCTTTGAGCTTTACCAGTCCCTGAAAATCATGGAAAAACGCGCCAAGCTGAAGGTGGATGAAATCTATCTCGGCGGAGGCGGCGCCCGAAGCGACATCGTCTGTCGGATTTTCGCCGACATCATGGGACTTCCCGTCAAGCGCATACAGACTCATGAGGCCTGCTCCATCGGTGCTTCTATGGTTGCCTTTGTGGCCAAGGGAATTTTCGACAGCTACGACAGCGCCATTGAAAGTATGGTACATGAAAAAGATGTGTTCCTGCCGGAAGAAAATACCCATGCAACATACATGGATATTTATCACGGCGCATACAGTAAAATATTCGGCAAACTGGAGCCGATTTATAAAAAAATAATTAAAATAACCAAAAGGAGAAATGTTCAATGAGTACAAAACCCTATAAGGGCTTTCAGCCCAAATGGCTTCTCACCCCTGCTCCCGAAGGCAGCTACCGTTCCATTTTCCGCTGGGGCGACCCTGAGTTCTTCAAATATCCCAAGGAGTCTCTGTATAATCTGATGAAGGAAACCTTCAAGATGACGGACGATGATTTCAAGGATTATACCGACGACATCGGCTTTGACAAGGTGGATCTTTCCGATCATCCCTCTCAGATCGACGAAAAGCATGTCAGAGCCCTGGAGGAAATCGTCGGCAAAGAGTTTGTCACCACCGAAGACTATCCCCGTCTTGCCGTTGCTTACGGCTGTACGGCCTACGATCTTCTGAGACTTCGTCACAAGGTCATCGAGAATGTTCCTGATGTGGTTGTCTATCCCGATACCACGGAGCAGGTGGAAAAAATCGTTGCCTATGCTGTGGAAAATAAAATCCCTCTTTATGTTTACGGCGGCGGTTCCTCGGTCACGCGGGGCATGGAGGCCGTCAAGGGCGGTATCACCCTCGACATGAGAAAGCGTTTCAATAAGGTCATCAGCTTCAACGAGACCGATCAGACCATCACCGTTCAGGCCGGTATGTCAGGTCCCGATCTGGAAAAGACACTTCAGGACGCACCCAAGCTCTTCGGCGCAAAAAGACAGTACACCTGCGGACATTTTCCCCAGTCCTTCGAGTATAGCTCTGTCGGCGGCTGGACAGTAACCAGAGGCGCCGGCCAGAACAGTACATACTACGGAACCATTGCGGATATTGTCCTTTCACAGAAATATGCCACGCCCATCGGTGTGATCAAGACCAGTCACTATCCCCGCGAGGCAACCGGTCCCAACCTCAATCAGATCATGATGGGCTCAGAGGGAACATTCGGCGTGCTGACGGAGGTTACACTCCGGGTATTCCGCTGGATGCCGGAAAACCGTAAACGCTTCTCCTATATGTTCAAGAACTGGGAGGTCGCCATGGACGCCGCCAGAGAAATGATGCAGTGCGAGTGCGGCTATTCTTCGGTCTTTCGTCTCTCCGATCCGGAAGAAACCCATCTTATGCTCAAGCTCTATAATGTTGACGAAACTCCGCTGGAGCCGCTTCTTGATAAATTCGGCTTCAAGGATATGGAACGCTGTATGTTCCTGGGCTTCACCGACGGCGAAAAGGGCTTCTCCAAGAATGTAGCCAAGAACATTGCCAAAATTGCCCTCAAACACGGTGCGATGCCCATGACGGGATATGTCACCAAGAGCTGGGAAAAGGGCCGTTTCAACGATCCTTATCTGCGTGATTCCATGATGGATTTCAGCATTGTGACCGATACCCTCGAATGTACGGTTAACTGGTCCAATATGGCGCAGGTTCACCGTGATGTCAGAAAGGTCTGCCACGCCCTGCCCAACACCGTGGTGACGACCCACATGTCACACTGCTACCCTCAGGGCGCTAACCTCTATTTCATTTTCATCACCAAGATGAACGACGAAAAGGCTTTCAAGGAATATCACACAACGATTCTGGACGCCATTCAGAAGTCCGGCGCGGCCATTTCTCACCATCACGGCATCGGCAAAATGTTTGCTCCGTGGCTCGAGAGCTATATCGGTGAAAAGGAATATGGGGTATTCAAGGTGCTCAAGAACTATTTCGATCCCGAATATCTCATGAATCCCGGCGGAACCATCGGTCTTGATCTGATGCCCGAGGAAAAGAAATACCTGAACACAAGAGAGGACTACCGTTAAAGAAAAACAGGTCTGCGCGGACAGCGTTCGCAGCAGATCTGTTTTTTATCCGCCATAATGAAAGAAATATTAAATAGTATTAAAACATTAATAAATTATTGACAATATTAATAGGCCGTGATAAAATAGAATCACATTAAGGGAAACCTCAAATGTAAATATATTCTAAGAAAGGAATAGAGAATCATGGCAGAAATTTTTGCAAAGTACGGCGAATACATTCAGTCAATCCTTGATTGGGTAAAGGGCATTCTTGAGGCTATTAAGAACGCTTTCATGCCTAAGGCTCCCGAAGAGGAAACCACTCAGGCTGCATAAGAGTTTAATGACTCAGGTGTTTTCTGTTGCTTTCGTCCGGTTTGCTCCCTGAGGCAAAACAAGACAGGAACAGAGAAAAGATAATTGCATGACATTCGCTTGTGCAGTTAATTCGTGAAAATACAGTGCGTGTTTGTTCAAGACGGTTGTCGGCGGCAGACACGCATTGTTTTGCCACGAAAGCCTTAAATTATTAATAAATATTAAAATAGATTATAAAAAAATTAAAATATGAATAAATTATTGACGATGTTAATAATTTATGGCTGGATAAGGTTGCATTAAGGGAAACCGATGATGCCAATACATAGAAAGGAACAGAGAATCATGGAGAACATTT
>JAQXMV010000101.1 GCA_029013165.1 Oscillospiraceae bacterium
TCCTGTTTGAGGCGCCAAAATTAAGAACCACTCATTTGAGTGGTTCTTAATTTTTACTTTCAAAGATGAATTCAATCAGTGTAACTGTGTTTCGGCAGAGGTATCGCGGCTGTTAACTGGTTCATCGTGCCCCGTTGCCGGTGGCAGATACAGAGTGCGATGAACAGGAAAAAACAAGGAGTATCACGAGTGCTCCTCGTACTCGGTTGCTTCGTATCGTTCGTTTCCGCCTTTGGCGAAAACTCATTCACTACGCACCTCGTCCTCTCCCCAAACAGGCTTGCCTTTTTGGGGTCCCCCTGTCGTGCGACTATGTTTTTGACCGATGGTGTCACAGGTTCGATAATGAATAATTGCGTTTTTACTTTTCGTAAACGGTGAGCATTAGCGCCGCAGAGTGAGTTGTGTATGATCTCAATCCTCTGCATTGATTTATATGTTATTTGTATGATATAATTTTCCCGATCAACTTGATTTTGAGAAGGTAGTAATATGAATAGCTATAATGATCTTTTTTGGAAAGCATTAGATGAATTGGTAAAAAACGCTGAGATTATAATAGATAGACCGAAAGGAACAACACACCCGAAATATCCTAATTTTATATATCGTGTTGATTATGGATATTTGAAAGATACAACATCTATGGATGGATCTGGAATAGATGTATGGGTTGGAAGTGGCGAAAAGAAGATTGATGCGATAATGTGTATTGTTGATTTAATAAAAAAAGATTCAGAAATTAAAATATTGATTGGTTGTACAGAAGATGAGAAAGCGATTGTATATGAAACACATAATGAAACACAGTTTATGAAAGGTATTTTAATACGTCGCTAAATCCCAATTTTTCGGTATTAATATTGAAAATAGCTGCTCTAACAGGGGTATTATCTACTATTATTTTTTGAAATAGAAACTTATCATTTAGTTGAAAGCTGACGGCAGAGTCTTGTAGTTTGTTTTAAGATTATCGTGCATGGTGGAACGATGTTTATATTCCTTGGTAACCAATTCGTTATTTTGTTATAGGGTAGATATTCAGTGCTTCTTCATGAAACTACATCTTCACCACTCCCCACCATAGGAACACTGACAAGCTCTGCCTGCATAAACTTTATCAGAGGTGATAAGTATGGCAAAGGAAACAGCACCGAAAAAAAAGAACGATTATACCGTTGAAATGTTCTTTGATAAGCGTGACGGCAGTGACCCGATCCCGTGGGATCATCTGACAGAGAGGGAAAAAAAGGATATTCGTCAGAAGATGAGCGCTAATCTCAGCTCCGCCATGTCGCGATACTATCAGGCTCACCCGGAAGCCTTTAAAGCACGACCATAAAACTAATTTATGATGATATTATTTTCTTGACGCATAAAGATAATCACACGCTTTTGAAAAGCAGGATCGCTCCGGCGTTTGTCTCGGTGCGATCCTGCTTTGCTTTATGTCGAATGAACATTTATACCGAATAGCAATCAGCACCTCCGTACTGGGTCAATATGATCTTGGCATAAAGGGGATTGGGATTTTTAATATTGATAGGATACTGCAATATTTTCTCATATTGGAACATCAACAATCACTCCCTGTATTGACCCACGGAAATGGCGAGCATAGCCATTTTTCACTGCAGTCCTCAGCCGTGAGGGGGCCGAAACGGCAAATGTACTCCGGTAACACTTCTTCGTATTGCTTCTTGTATTTCTCGATGAGCTCTGTTGCGGCACAGTCTCCGGGATGCGTATCGAGATATAAATGAAGATCCCATATGGCAAATCTGATAGCCATGAGCCTGTGTTTTAAGTTTGATTTTGTGTTGATCATCTGCATCTTCCACCCATAAACGGCTTATCCAGCACAGGAAATAGGGTGCCTCTGATCAGTGCTTTTTCCATCCCATAGGGTTCGCACCATTGCTGGAAGGGCACATAGGCCATGGCAACGACGGTGTCATGGGGCAGGGGACTGATCGTTGGACAGCATTTACACTGTCTGCCGCCGGCGGAATAATCAGGATAACCATTCGTTCGCATATTACTCAATGGTATCGCTCCTTTTGAATTGTCGGGTATTAATATACCCATTGTCATATTATGATTTTTCCTTGGTGTCGGTGAAAAGTCGGCCGTGGGCTTGGTTTTTCGTTTCCTTTGAAGTTTACGCATCGCCCGCGAAATCCGACTAATAAGTACTTGTTTTTCGCAAAATCTGCAGTAAAGGTGTATATTGGTAAATATTAAGAAAAATTAAGCAAATACCGGCGGCAAATTGTATATTCTTGCAGTTGACTTTGTGTGACAGCAGTTTTATAATATCCAATTGAAATCTATTTGTAAGGAAGGTTTTTATTTTGCAGATTTTGTTAGGTATTGCGGTAGCTTTGTCTGCCGGTCTTTTTATGTCGAGGGTTGTCAAGCCTTTGAAGCTGCCGGCGGTCACCGGTTATCTCGTGGCGGGCATACTCATCGGTCCCTATTGCCTCGGTTTGCTTGGTATCGAGGGCTTCGGCTTTACCGATGTTTCCGAAGTCAACCGTCTGAGTATTATCAGTGATGTGGCGCTGGGCTTCATCGCTTTTGCCATAGGCGATGAGTTTCGTCTCTCACAGCTCAAAAAAACCGGAAAGCAAGCCACCGTTATCGGTATTTTTCAGGCCGTGGTAACGACTGCAGTCGTCGACGCGGCACTGATCGGTTTACATTTCATTCTGGGCGAGGAGAAGCTGCCTCTTTCCAGTGCGATTATTCTCGGCGCTATAGCGGCGGCAACTGCGCCTGCGGCGACGCTGATGGTTGTGCGCCAATATAAGGCAAAAGGTAAACTGACCTCGCTTTTGCTGCCGATCGTAGCCCTTGATGACGCAGTGGGACTGATCATTTTCGCCGTCTCCTTCGGTATTGCGAAAACCCTCCAAAACGGTGAGCTGAACATCGTTTCCGTCATGGTGGATCCCATACTGGAAATTATCTGCTCACTGGTTCTCGGCGCAGTTATGGGAGCAGCACTCTCCTATAGTGAAAGATTTTTCCGTTCCAATTCAAAGCGTCAGGCACTGGTTGTCACCGCGGTAATCATGGCTGTTGCCCTCTCCAAGGCCCAGTTCAGCCTCGGACCGGTGAGTATCGGTTTTTCTCCCTTGCTGGTGTGCATGATGCTGGGCACGATCTTCTGCAATATCTGTGATTTTTCACCGGAGCTGATGGAAAAAACCGACAAATGGACAGCGCCTCTTTTCATTCTCTTTTTTGTCCTCAGCGGTTCCGAGCTGGAGTTTTCCGTTTTCAAAGATCCGGCCGTTATCGGTATCGGTATTGTCTATATCGTCGTGCGCTCGCTGGGTAAATATCTCGGCGCTTATGTCAGTGCCGGTGCAGTCAAGTGCGAGCCATACATCAGAAAGCACCTCGGCATCACACTGTTGCCTCAGGCCGGTGTCGCTTTAGGCATGTCGGTCACAGCTATGTCTCTCGGTGAAGAGGGAGTCATTATCCGCAATATCGTACTTTTCGGTGTACTTGTCTATGAGCTTGTGGGACCGACACTGACCAAGATGTCTCTGATGCAGGCCGGCGAGATCTCTCCGAAAATCGAAAAGCCCAGAGTTGCTCCGCCGAAAAACTGACAGTCGTCGGATCGGGTGCTGATTATGTGCTTTCGGTTCGCGCAGATAGGGCAGAATACGGTCTTAACTTAAAATAATAAATCTGACGGGAGCAAAACCGCACATTAGCCGGTTTGCTCCCGTTTCTTTGTGCTATATTTCTCTGACTGCCTTTTTCGGGGAAATCATGGATTGTTATGGTTTGACAGTCTGAGTCATTTTTCTTGTATATGTCGCTTAAATAACAAATTAAAATAAGAATATAGTGAACAGATTGTTAATAATAGCTTATTTTTCTTAAAACCTTGTTTATAATTGATTAGTGTGATACAATAAGTTAGGTCTGTGAGCGAAAGCGGCAGACGGTAATTAAAATCTATAGGAGGACCGAATATGAAAGTGTTCAAAAAATCGCTCTGCGTGCTTTTGTCTGTCATAATGATCATCAGCTGCATGAGCGTCAGCTTTAGTCCCATCGTGGCTCATGCTGCTACCCCTACCAATGCCCAGCTGAAAGCGGCATTTCAGGCCATCACCAATACTACCGATTTGACCAACGGTGACGGCTCCCTGCTTTCTGCGGCGGAAGTTCTTTATCAGTACATTTTGGGCAATTATAAAGCCCAGACGAACAGTCTCGGCGGCAGTTATAATGCCCATACGCTGACGACGATCAAGAACAACTCGACCGTTGACCTCAATTCCACGGTCAAGAGTGCTGTCGGCTCGACCTACAACACTCTTGTCAATACATTGCTGCCGACCTCCGGTGTCTATGATGACAGCTCATTTAACGGAAGCGGTAAAAAGACCGGTAGCTATTCCGCTAACGGCAACACTAGTTTTGATACTAGTAAGCTCAGCTATGTTGTCACATCGGCGGCTAACAAGTCCGTAACAGTGGGCGCCAACCTTGAAAAGACGCTTTTAACATATAAGAGTCTTAGCGATGTGCCTTCGACCATTCTTTTGTCTGTTACATATACTATTAACCAAGCGGTCAAAAACGGTTACAAAACTTCTGTAACCCGTGATAAAGTATTCGGTGTTGTATATAAGTCAAACTGGTCCTGGTCCACCAGCTCATGGCACTATATTTCCGCCGCACCCTCAAGAAGCGTGAAAAAGAGCGACACCAACGCCTATAAGAATCTTCACGCTTTTGCCGATCACTTCACTGCGTCCAGGCTTGCCACATCGGTCAAAACCTTGGCCAACATGAGCGCCAGTGAAATCAATGCCATCATCAACGCCAATAACACCGCATATGCAAAGCTCAATTCCTACAGTGACGCAGTCAAAAATCATTTCTTCGATATGACTGCCGTCAAGGCCTATATGGATAACTGTCTTTTTGCGCAGAAGGTCATCAACGCCAAGCCCGCCATCACTGCGCTCAATAACGCTATGGCCACCGGCTATGACGCAAACAATCTCGACGAGATGAACGCCATTTATACCGCGCAGAAGCCGAATCTTGATTTCCTGACTTCTGTCGAGACGGCTGTCATCACTTATGTTGCCGAGAATTTTGATGGCTACGATACCTTCTCTCTTACAGCTGCTCAGGCCTTTATGGCTCAGCTCAATAAGGATATCGAGCTTTATAAGCTCAGAGAGATCAAGGGAAAGATCGATGCCCTGCGCGCGCAGTTTCCTGATGCAGAGGCCATTGCCGCCATTGATAAGGACGAAAACGGCAATTACATCAATAACAACCTCACTCTCTGGACATATTATGATGTGATGGCAGGTTACATCAATACCATCAAGAGCTTTGATCCGGCCAATGTTGCCGCCGTTTTCACCGACGGTACCGCTTATGCCGAGGCTCTCAGAAACGAATTTAAATATGAATATGACTACCGCGACGCTGAGGGTCAGTATGAGTCTTATTATGCCTGGTTCCTGCCCCTCATTTATGCCGATCTCACCGCTTATGACACCGCTGAGATCATCGGCTCCGGCGTGACCGCCAAGATTCCGAATATTCCCAATGCTCTCTCGAAAAAGAGTGCCTATACCACCATGTATAATAAATACACCGGTCTCATCGGCGCTGCGAGCATGGAGGAGATCTTCGGCAAAGGCGAGGAATCCCTCGGCTACATCATCGACGACTATATTGCAAGACTTTATGATGTTATCCTGGCAAGACTCACTGCGGAAGTCAACACGGCAGTCGGCTATTATGACGCCTACGGCGAAGTCAACCTGAGCAACTATGTTGCCATCAAGGAAGCCATCGGCAGAGTCGAGACGGATATCTGGAACTTTATCAACAGCAAGAATCCCTCGATTATCTCTTCACAGCTTCGTTCCAACTACAACAGACTTTCCACGCTGCTTTCCAAGTATAACGCTTTTGTGGCCTCCGACGGCCTCACCAATTTCCAGAGGAAGCATCTCCATGACGCCAACGGCGTCTACATTACCCGCGAGCCCACCGCTGAAGATCAGGCAAGGGTACTGGGAGAAAACTACATTGTCAATGAAAAGGTGGTCAATGCCACCATCAAAAAGCTGGATTCTTTCCTGATCAGTAATGACTTCACCAAGCTCGTCGATATCGACAAAGATCCGGATAAGACCATCCTGCTTGATGATTACATGAAAGAAGTCATCGCTGAGAATCTCTACACCAACGACATGGTCAATATGCTCATGAACATCATCTATCCTGAGCTGACCAAGGCATTGGAGGGTATGTATAGTGATCTTCCGGCGACCACAACTGTTGCCGGCATCACCCTCGATCTGAGCTACAATGATCTTCGCACCATCATTGATAAGCTGGGCCTCGGCCTTTATCCCAATCAGGTGGCGCCCTATATCGCTTCCGGTTACGGTACGGCGAAATCTCAGCTGGCTGCCGCTTCCACCTGGTCTCAGCTCCAGAAGAACGGTGAACTGACTCTTGACTGGGGCGTTGACTCCATCAAGCCGGAGAATTACTCCACTACAAACGCCTATCTTACCGCCAAAAAGAATAAGTTCCTCGGGGCCATGGCAGAATCCTTTGACGCCATTCTTCCCATTGTCAGAGTGCTTCTCGGCGACTGGACCGGACTGAAACTCTTTGCCGAAGAAGTCGGCGCCGCCAGCAAATGGGGCATCTCTCTCAAGGGCGACCTGACGCTGACGGCAGACGGCTGCGCCGGATATTCCGATCTGGTTGTGCCCATTCTGGAGGCGCTGGGCTGCAGCGGCATCAAGAGCTACAGTACTGTTCAGGGCTACACGACCTCCAGACAGTTCGTTGACGCCATTTTCCTGCCCATCGTTGACTTTGTTGAGAATAAATTTGCCAAGGCTCCCGTCAGCACTCTTTGCTCGATCCTGCCGAACCTGTCTTATGCCATTTCCTTTGATAAGCTCTGGGATCTCTTCGGCGGCAAGACCGTGAAGATCAATTATCTCGTCGAAGATACCTATATCGGTATCAATGTCCTTGAGGATTCCTATACGCTGGATCTGGGTTCGCTTATTTCCAAAGACTCAATCAACCTCGACTTTGATATTTCCTCTGTCAGCTCCATCATGTCCTATGTTCTGGGCATGTTCACCGATGGCCTGTCGGCCGATTCACTGCCTATTATGAATACCGGTGAGCTGATCACCTATTCTTCACTCAACACCAACGCTTCCACCCTCCGTCACACGGGCAAACGCATCAATTTCACTGCCGATAAGGCCGATGTATTCATGTGGTTGCTCAACTATCTGGTTTCCTGTCTCGGCAGCGAGGATTTCCTGGCCTATCTCGAGAGCGACCTGATGGGCGGTGAGATGGACGATACTGTCAGGGATATCATTCAGAATATCTATTCCGAGCCGGATCTTGCCATTGCTGCGGTGATTGAGCTTCTCAATCAGCAGGGCTATGGCCTGGAGGAATACAACTGGTATGACGGCTCCGTGGGCGGAACCGTCGAGGGAATCACTCCCGCCGCCCTGGTTTATCTCAGCGGCACCAATAACTGGAACAAGGAAACGGCCGACTATGTGGAGGCCAACCTCAACGAGATCGTTTCTTCTCTTCTGACTGCTGCCGGCAGCGATCTTGATCTCGGCGCAGAGATCACCAATGCCATCAACGGACTGTTTAAGAATGATACGGTCACTTCACTGGCTACTTCCCTTGCCTCGATTTCCGACATGAGCGAAAAGCTCCTGGATATGATCAAAAACGAGCTTGGCGTGGATCTTTCCGCTTTCAGCGTCTATGAGACTCTTCCCGAGGATTATAACTGGGGCTTTGAGGACGGCGACCGTGACGGCTTTGTTCAGGCTCTGACCAATGTCCTCAAGCCGCTGGAGCCTCTTTACGGCTTCCTGCTCACCGGTGAAAATCTGACACTCTTCAAGGATGTCAATAACGCCGACCTTGTCACTTTCTACGGCAACGAGGGTTATGACAATGCGGTCATTCCTCTGCTGGAGGCCCTCGGCTGTGAGACCATGACAAAAGCTGAATTCAAGAAGATCAGTAAGTCGGATATGCTGGCCACCATCATCAATTCCGTGATCGACCGATTCGATGAGATCGCTGCCGATCCCATTTACGGAATCCTGGATGTCATTCCCGGACTGTTCTATTACATTACCAGCGGTGCAGTTTCCACCTCGATCAGAAACCTGCTCCATCCTCTTTATGTGATCTTTGATACGATCCGTCCTGTCTATAATCTCGACATTGACGCGCTGATCAATTCCATGGATGTGATGACGGAATATGATATCACCTTTGATATTGACGCCATTGATCTTCCCTGGGTTGTCGGTGTCCTGGAAAAGGTGACGGGTCTAAATCTCGACAAGCTGCAGGTAATTATTGAAGATGTTTGCGCCGTCGTGGCAACAGAATATAGCTCCAAGAGTGCTTTCGTCGGTAAGGGCTACCGCGGTGCCTATGCCGAAGGTGTTTTTGACAGGGCTGACATGATCACAGTAGTCATCAGCTATCTCCTTGAGATGCTTGCCCTTCCGGGCAACGATGTCAAGTTTGACGAGCTCATCGGTGCCGAGAACTTTACCGCGTCTCTGCTGTCCCTCTTTAACGGCACGGATCCCGAGACGAAGTCTATCAACTGGATGTACTATTTCGGCGCTGACACCGATCTCTCCGACTTCGATTTCGCTTCCGGCGTCAACATTGAACCTACCCTCAAATCTCTCACTTATCCCAACTTCTGGACCAAGGAAACCGCCGCTTATATCAACGACAACCTTTCCGATATCGCCTCTGAAATTGTCAAGGCTGCTGACGAGAATTACAGCGATCTTTCCTCACTTCTTCAGTCCAAGGTCGTCATTTATTCCACCGAGAATGTCCAGGCCATTGCCGATGCGCTCAAGAATATGCTGGAGGGCATTGACAAAACTCTTCTGGACGCTGCCGGCGTCGCATTTGATGTGGACTTCACGGCGCTTGAAAACTACACGGCTCCTGCCGGTATCGACACGGCCGACGAATTTACAGCAGCACTTGAGGATCTGCTTGCCACGGTATCCGGTATTGTTGACTGGCTCCTTTTCGACAGAGACCACAGATTCTTCA